>CAXTRU010000484.1:0-2538 GCA_964246665.1 uncultured Acidobacteriaceae bacterium | reverse complement strand
GGCCAGGGCGAAAGCCCTCTTGGCGTAAGGCGCAGATCCGCGGGCTAAAGCCCGCGGCTACACCGCGCGGCTACACCCAGCGACTACATCCCGCGGCTATACCCGACTACATCCCGCGGCTACACCCAGCGGCTACACCGAACATTGCTAAACGTCAGGCAGCGTTCTGTGATTGTTGACGCGTGTGGCTGAAGCCAAAAGTGGCAGCGCTGAGAGAAAGGCTCTCAGCGCCGCTGTGTCCTAAGGCGAGATGTTAGAAGCTGGCGCGAATGCCCATTTGGATCTGGCGTGGGTTGTTGCCTTGGGTTTTGATGGTGCCCCAGTTGCCTGTGCTTTGGAGGCTGAGGCTTGGGTTGCTGAAGTCGAGGTGATTCATGACGTTCATGAAGACACCGGTGAACTCAAGGCTTGCCTTTTCCCAAACCACGAGCTGCTTCTTCAGGCTGAGGTCGACGTTGAGGTAGCCGAGTCCGCTGATGGGACCGTAGCCGCCGTCCTGGCTGTCAACGCCGAGGATGGGAGGACGGACGCTGTCATACACCGCGACAGGGTTGGAGAAGACGTTGACCGACGCTGAGCCGGAACCCTTGGGCGTGGTCGCGACGTTCAGGCCGTTCGGGTCGGCGCCGCCGGTGACGTTGCGACTGGTATGGGCAGCGTCGTAGTGGGAGCTGAAGATACAGTTCTCGTTATCGGTGAAGTTGCTGCCGTCTTCGCCGCCAAAGTTCTGTCCACTGTTGTTGGTGGTGCAGGTGAGCGGCTGGCCGGTACCCGCGACGAGGACGGGTGAGATGGTCCAACCGCCGGCCAGACGGCCCACGAAGCCGTTTTGCCGCGGGTACCACGGTGTTTGCCAGACGATGAAAGTGTTGAAGATGAACTTCTGGTCGAAGGATTGTCGGCCGTACTGCTCGCGGAGGTTGTAGTTGTCCTCGGCGGCGATGGAGCTGGTGGATTGGTTGTAGGCGCCGAGGCCGAGCGCCTTGGCGTAGGTGAGGTTTTCCTGCAGCGTAAGGCCGTGGAAGTTGGTGGTTTTGAACGAGACATAGCCACCGTGATAGTTGCTGTACCCGGCGGCGGTGCCCATGGAAAGGCCGGTCACAACCTGTCCTGCGGAGCCGTAGGTGGTGTTGGAGGTCGGTGTGCCCATCATGCTACGGGCGAAGTTGAAGCCTGAGCCGTTGGCTCCCATCTGGTTGTTGTCGAGCGCTTGCCAGAGGCTGAACACCTGCTGGGAGCGGAACTTCGGGCCCTGCTTGGCGATGACGGCCGCGGTGCAACTCGCGGCGCCGGTGCAGTAGCTGGTGCCGGCAAAGGCAGCCTCAAAGAAGGGCTGCGCAGCGACGACCGGTGTGGGTGAGGTCTTGCACCGGCTGGCGGAGACGGTGCAACCGTAGGCGGCCTCGATGGCGGCATACGCCTGCGCGAAGGTTTGGCCGCCAAGGCTCATGTTGTAGGGCACCTGGTTGGGATTCAGCATGACGTACTCGTTGTGGATGACGCGGCCGATGTAGCCGACCTCGACGAGCATCTTGCGGCTGATCTGGCGCTGGATGGAAAGATTGAACGTATCCACGTCGCTGGGCCGTAGCGAGGGATCCACGGGCGAGGCAAGCGCCACGCCAGGACCGTCGTAGCCGGGATGGTAGGGCTGCGGCAGCGTGGTGGGCGGCGGCGCGCTGGCCAGCACCGGAGCCACGCCATCCACGCCGAAACGGTACGCGGTGGAGTCGGTGAAGTTGCTCTGGTTGCAGGTGTTGTTGGTTTGGACGTACTTGCACTGCGTTGCGAGGATGAGGCCGGGGCTCAGCAGTGGGTTCAGCACCTGCGTGTCGCCGTTGATGCGTCCGAACAGACGGCCATAGCCGCCGCGGATCACCGTGCCGCCACCACCTGGATTGACGGCGAACGAGACGCGTGGGCTCACCGCGCCGTAGTAAGGGTCGTAGGGATATTTGCGGTTGCCGAGCACATTGTGGACGAGCGCGAAGCCGATCTCCGGGTTATAGACCTGACCCTGCGCCGCTGCGGCGTAGCGATTGCTGAGCCACTGCTGCACGCGAAGGGCGTTGCCGGCAGCATCGGTCAGCATCACCTGGTTGCCGTTGCGTTCGCTGGGGGGCATCTCCAGCGCGTAGCTGAGGCCGTAGTTGATGGTGAGTGCCTTGGTGGCGTGCCACGTGTCTGTGGCGTAGATGTTGTAGTACGGCACCGACGTATTGGCCGAGATGGGCGTGGCAGACGGGTTCAGGGTTAGCGTGCCGTTGATGTTGGCATACGTGTTGGCCACCTGCGTGTCCGTGACGATGCCGTAGTAGGTGTCCAGAATGCGGGCGTAGGCGATGTTGGCGTTGGCACCGACAGAGCCAAGGCCTGCGGCGGAGTAGGAAACGTTGCCGCCGCCGCCGGAGTCACCGATCAGGTAGGTGGGCGTGTAATTGATGCTGGCGCCGTTGTCGGTGCGCTGGTGGTAGTTGAAGTTGTGCTGAAACTGACCGCCGAACTGGATGAGGTGGTCACCCTTGAGCAGTGTGAGGT
>CAXTRU010000483.1:0-2544 GCA_964246665.1 uncultured Acidobacteriaceae bacterium | reverse complement strand
CTTCAGGGAGCCGCTGCAATGCCTCATAGGCGCTCCCCAGGGAGCGAAGCACTTCAGCATCCTGCGGCTGCAGGGCCTGCGCGCGAAGCAGATAGGGAAGGGCCTCAGACGGGGTCTTCTTCCCTAGCGAAATCTTGCCCAAAAACAGCAGCGGAGCGACGAGGTCGGGGTTCAGCTTAAGTGCGTGGTGAAGATCCACCGCGGCAGGGTCGGGCTGCTGATTGAAGAACTCCATGATGCCGAGATTGGACCAGAGCTCAGCGGTTCTGGGTGAGATCGCGGTCGCACGCCGGTACAGGTTCGCGGCCTGACCATAGTCGCCGGCGGTCTGTGCCGCGGTCGCTCGGTCGACCAACGTGCCGAGCGAGGGCGCCTGCGCTACCGACCTACCCGCGAAGACGCAAACAAGCAAACCGATCAACGCCGAAGCCACGCGCCGAAGCTTTACCTGCGGCCGAGTCTGGTTGCGCCTGCCGGACATGCTTGGAACTTACATGTGCCTTGTGCAGAAGCGCAACCGAGCTCTAAGGACCACGTGGCTCCTTGCGCCCGCACCTGTGTTCAGGGCTTGGCCTTCGAGTCCGACGAGGTCCCCGGGAGGGCTAGATTGAGTTGCAGCACGTTCACACGCGGCTCACCGAGCAGCCCCCACTGCCGCGGCGTGGTGTGCGCCTCCACGAGTTGCTGGAGCGCACCTTCAGCGATGTGACGCTCGCGAGCGACGCGGGGCACCTGGTAGAGCGCAGCGGCGACCGTGATATCGGGGTCAAGCCCGGAGGCGGACGTGGTGACCAGGTCCACGGGAACGGGGCCGTTGCCGGCCTCAGCTTTCACGCTGGCGTCGACACGGTCGATCAGGGCTTTGTTGGTCGGCCCCAGGTTGGAGCCTGAGGAATTAGCGGCGTCGTAGCCGGTGCCCGCGCTGGACGGACGGCTATGAAAGAAGCCGGGCCCCGTGAAAGGTTGACCGAGAAGAGCGGAGCCGATGACCTCGCCATTCTGTGTGAGGAGTTGGCCGTTGGCCTTGTTGGGCATGGTGAGGTGCGCAATGGCGGTGATCAGCAACGGGTAGCCGATGCCCAAGACGAACGCTGTGATGAGGGTGTAAAGGCAGGCGGTGATGATGTGCTTCTTCATGGGTGCGTCCGGTGCAGCGTTCAGGCGAGGTGAAGCGCGGTGATGATCATGTCGATGGCCTTGATGCCGATGAAGGGCACGATTATGCCGCCCAGGCCATAGATAAGGAGGTTGCGTTGCAGCAAAGCTGCCGCGGACATAGGCCGATAGCTGACACCGCGCAGCGCCAGCGGGATCAGGAAGACGATGATGAGCGCGTTAAAGATGACGGCCGAAAGGATGGCGGATTCCGCGTTATGCAGGTGCATGATGTTGAGCGCGTTGAGGACAGGGAAGACGCCCGCGAACATCGCCGGGATGATCGCGAAGTACTTGGCCACATCGTTCGCGATGGAAAACGTGGTGAGCGCGCCGCGGGTCATCAGCAGCTGTTTGCCGATCTCGACGATCTCAATGAGCTTGGTGGGGTTGGAGTCAAGGTCGACCATGTTGCCGGCTTCCTTGGCGGCCTGCGTGCCGGAGTTCATCGCGACGCCGACGTCAGCCTGCGCGAGGGCAGGTGCGTCATTGGTGCCGTCACCGGTCATGGCGACGAGCTTGCCGCTGGCCTGCTCGCTGCGGATCAGATCCATCTTGTCCTTGGGCTTGGCTTCGGCCAGGAAGTCATCGACGCCGGCCTCGCGCGCGATGGCGGC
Organism: uncultured Acidobacteriaceae bacterium; assembly: GCA_964246665.1. Lineage (GTDB taxonomy): Bacteria > Acidobacteriota > Terriglobia > Terriglobales > Acidobacteriaceae > Granulicella. The sequence goes on along the minus strand of CAXTRU010000483.1, from coordinate 772 downwards.
GGCGGTGAGTGGGTTGTCGCCGGTGATCATGACGGTGCGAATGCCCATGGCGCGCAGCTGCTCGAAGCGCTCCTTCATGCCCCCCTTGACGATGTCTTTCAGGTAGATGACGCCCATGGCGCGGCCGTTTTCCGCGACGACAAGCGGTGTGCCGCCCTTGCGGGAGACCTCTTCGACATGGGTGCGCACCGCGTCGGGCATACCGGAGCCGTGCTCGTTGAGGTAGCGGGTGAGGGCGTCGACGGCGCCCTTGCGGATGGAACGCCCTTCGACCTCGATGCCGCTCATGCGGGTGGTGGCGGAGAAGGGAACGAACTCGGCGTTGAGCTGGCCGAGTTCGCGCGCGCGAATGTTGAACCGCTCTTTGGCGAGCACGACGATGCTGCGGCCTTCCGGTGTTTCGTCCGACAGGGAGGAGAGCTGCGAGGCATCGGCTAGCTCTTGCGCGGTGACGCCGGGTGCGGGGATGAACTCGGCGGCCTGGCGATTGCCGATGGTGATGGTGCCGGTCTTGTCGAGCAGCAAGGTGTTGACGTCGCCGGCGGCTTCCACCGCGCGGCCGGAGGTGGCGAGGACGTTGTGCTGCACGAGGCGGTCCATGCCCGCGATGCCGATGGCGGAGAGCAGGCCGCCGATGGTGGTGGGGATGAGGGTGACGAAAAGGGCGACGAGGACGGGGACGCCGAGGTCCATGGAGGAGTATTTGGCGAGGCCGACGAGGGTGACGACGGCGATGAGGAAGATGATGGTGAGGCCGGCGAGGAGGATGTCG
>CAXTRU010000482.1:0-2548 GCA_964246665.1 uncultured Acidobacteriaceae bacterium | reverse complement strand
ATGCCATAGAACGCGTAAGCGGCGGAGTCGGTGGCGAGGAGGATTTCTTTGAAGTGCTCGCCGGCATCGTCATAGTGGCCGTGGTTCAGCAGGGAGATGGCGTAGTCGTAGCGCTCCTCGTGGGTGCGGAACTCGGTGGTGCCCTGGTGAATCTGCGACACGCAGGCGGCAATGTACATACGGATGCGGTCAGCGAGATCGTGGGGCGCGCCCTCCAGCAGGGCGTTAAAGGCGGCGTGCGCTTCGGTGTACTTGCCATGGCCCATCAGGGTGACCGCCTGCTCATACAGGCCGAGCAAACTTTTGCGGTGGCTGTCGTCGGCGACCACGGGGGTACCGGCGAGCGTGCGGGGCATTTGGCGGAGCTTGCCGTGCCGGTCGTCAGGTTTGCCGTTGGGGGGAAGGGTGGCGGTGTTGCCGGTGGAGATGGGCTGGGCGTTCTTTGTGGCCATGGTTCTCTCTGAGGTCGCAATGCGGGTTGCGGTTCGCGGTATGGAAAGACAGGTTGAGGGCTGTTTGGGAGTTATAAGATGTCGGGCCCTGTTTGGTCAATGACCGGTCTGGTGGATCGTTGTACCAGCTAAGTTGCCGATCTCAGGGAACTTGCCTGGCGCGATAGAGCACGGGGTTCAAGGTCGGGTCGTTGTACATCTTGAGCTGCCGGTAGAGTTTGAAGCGGCGCTGACCGGAGACAATCTGAGCCCACAGCTCGCCGAGGCAGGCCACCAGATCGTCCCGTTGCGCCTGCAGGACAGCGAGGCGGTCGCGGTTGCGGCTGCGGTGCGCTTCGGTGGCGTCAGCTCGCCCGGCTTCTTCGCCGGTGTGGAAGATTTTGAGGGCAAGGATCGACAGGCGGTCAATGATGAGCCCCGGGGTTTCCGAATGGAGCGGCGCGGCGGAGTTCTGGTCTGGCGTGAGTTTCAGAAGCGCAAGGTCGATCTGCTCGACCAGATCGTTCCGCTGCTGGTTCAGGCGGTCGATGGCATGCTTGACGCGGGCAATCTCGGCGTCGCTGGCGTCGGGGTTGCGGGCGGCATCTTCTTCATGCCAAAGATCGAAGTTGGCCCGATGTTGTTGTAGGACAAGGCTTTCCAATGAGGAGTGCGGCTGCTGCTGGGCGGGATGAGGCTGGTGCCAATCCGTGGTGGCGAGTTGATGAGCGTGACGTCAAGCATGCGTGGCGGAGGCGCCGTGGATGCACTTGCACGTGCCCCAGACGAGCGTAGCAGCCCGGGCCATTGCGTGCGCGCTCGGTGGAGGCGAGACTGAGGTGGATGGTTGACGAGGGTGTGCGCCGGGTCCTGATCTATCGCCTGGGCAGTTTGGGCGACATGGCCATCGCGGTGCCGGCGCTGCGGCTGGTCGCGCGGGCGTTTCCCCGTGCCGAGCGCCGCATGCTGACCAACGTGCCGGTGCACGCCAAGGCGCCGGCGGCAGCGGCGGTGCTTGGTGGCTCCGGGCTGGTGCATGGGTACTTTCGTTACGCCGTGGGCACACGCAGCCCGTGGGAGCTTGGCAAGCTGGTGGTGCAGTTGCGGCTGTGGCGGCCGGAGCTGGTGGTGTACCTGGCGGCGGCGCGCGGGGTCGCTGCGGCGGAGCGGGATGTGCGGTTCTTTCGGGCCTGCGGGGTGCAACGGGTGATCGGGGCGCCCCTGACGGAGGAGATGCAGGCAAATTACTTTGGCGAGGAGCCGGGGTCTACGGCGGCCAAGGCGCGGTTGTTCGCGGGAGACCTGGAGACCGAAGCGGCCCGGCTGGCGCGGTGCCTTGGCGAGTTGGGCGATGCGCAGCTTGAGCGGGCCGGCAGCTGGAGTCTGGGGCTGACAGCAGCGGAACGCGAGCGGGCGCGGGAGGCCATCGGTGCGGAAGCGCTGCGGACAAGCCCGATTGCGGTCAGTGTAGGGACCAAGGTGCAGGCCAAGGATTGGGGCCGGGAGAACTGGCGGGAGTTGTTGCGGCGGGTGGCTCCGCTGGTGGTTGGGCGAGGGTTACTGCTGCTCGGCGCGCCGGAGGAGGCCGAGGCGAGTGAGTTTGCAGCGGCTGGGTGGCGTGAGGGCGGCGGTGGCCCTGTGGTGAACCTGTGCGGGCGACTGGCGCCGCGGGAGAGTGCGGCAGCCCTGGAACAGGCCTGTCTGTTTCTGGGCCACGACAGTGGGCCGATGCACCTGGCCGCCAGTGTGGGAACGCCGGTGGTGGCGGTGTTTGCGGCAAGGAACATCCCGCGGCAATGGTTTCCTTTCGGCGCGGGGAACGAGATCGTGTACCACCGGGTGGAGTGCTGGGGCTGTGGCCTGGAGACGTGTGTTGAGCAGGGAAAGAAGTGCCTGGTGTCGATCGGGGTGGATGAGGTGCTGGCGGCTGTTGGAAAAGTGCTCGGAAGCATTTAGCTTCGCGGGTATCTGATGAGGTGCGAGCGATGAGCCATCGAGCTACGAGGTGAAGCATGAAGGAAGATCGCATAGAGGCGACACCAACCACCAAGCACCGACCACCGACCACCGTCCACCAACCACCAAGCACCGAGCACCGAGCACCAAGCACCAAGGAC
>CAXTRU010000481.1:0-2552 GCA_964246665.1 uncultured Acidobacteriaceae bacterium | reverse complement strand
CTTCAGCACGGGCGCCGACCCCCACTCCTCGCTCGCCTGCATGGCCGCCCTCGGTGCCACGGTCGAAAAAGACACCACCACTCGCACGGCCGTGATCACCGGCACCGCCGGCCATTTCCAGCAGCCTTCCCGGGACCTGGACTGCGGCAACTCCGGCAGCACCATGCGCATGCTCGCGGGCCTGGTCGCCGCCCAGCCCGGCACCTTTCGCTTCATCGGCGACAGCAGCCTCAGCGGCCGCCCCATGGAGCGCATCCGCACCCCGCTTGCCCGGATGGGAGCCGACATAGCCCTCACTGACGGCCACGCACCCATAACCATCCACGGCGGCCCCCTCACCGCCATCGACTTCGACACGCCGATCGCCTCCGCGCAGGTCAAAACCGCCGTCCTCTTCGCCGGCCTCCAAGCCCAGGGCACCACCTCACTCGCCGAGCAGGTACGCACCCGCGATCACACCGAGCACGCCCTCCGCGCCTTCGGCGCCGAGCTCCTGCGCCGTGACGGCCGCCTCTACATCGCCGGCGGCCAGCAACTCAAGGCGCTCGACCTCACCGTACCTGGCGATATCTCCTCCGCCGCCTTCTTTCTCTGCGCCGCCATGCTCTTCCCTGACTCCAACCTCGTCCTCGACAACCTCGGCCTCAACCCCACACGTGCTGTCCTGCTGGACGTCATCACCGGTATGGGCGGCGGCATCAAGATGCTCGAAGTCGCTGACCAGCACGGCGAAATGGCCGGCACCCTTCAGGTCAACCGCAAGCCCGGCCCACTGCAAGCCGTCGACCTTAGCGGCCAGCTCGCCGCCCAGCTCATCGACGAAGTTCCTGTCCTCGCCGCCATCGCTCCGTACACCAGCAACGGCCTCCGCATCCGCGACGCCAAGGAGCTCCGCGTCAAGGAGTCCGACCGCATCGCCCTGGTGGTCAAAAATCTCCGCGCCATGGGCGCCCAGGTCACCGAGCACGAAGACGGCATGGACATCCCCGGGAACCAAACCCTCCACGGCGCCACAGTCGACTCCGGCCACGACCATCGCATCGCCATGGCCTTCTCGAGCGCCGCGCTACGCGCCACCGGCGACACCGAAATCCAGGGCGCCGAAGCCGCCAGCATCAGCTTCCCGGAGTTCTTCGACTGGCTCGACGAACTAGCCGTCCGCTAACGCCCATGAACTAACGCCCGTGAACTAGCGCAGACAGCGGATCCCACCCCGGCATAACCCCACCAACACTGTCATCCCGAGCGAAGCCGAGGAATCTGCTTTACGCCGCGCGAGGGCCGAAGGCACGAGCCTGCGGACGGAAACTCCTTCGCCTCCCCCAACCTCCCCACACTCCGCTACCATGGCTTGACCAGACACCAAGACCCGGCGCCGCCCTCAACCCACGCGAGCGCCTCGGAGCAATCGATGCGGATGGAACCGGCCACCCACAAGTGGACCCTGCTGTGCACCCTGTTTGCGCTTTGCCTCACGGCCTCGCTCCCCGCCCAAACCCTTCGCAACACCCTAATGCCGCAGCCGGCTCATCTCCAGCCAGCCACCGGTGCCTTTCCGTTTATCTCGACGTTCACGGTCACGACGAACCTCCAGGACCCACGCCTGCTTGCCGGCGTCGATCGCTTCAAGGACCGTTTGCAGCAACGGATCGGCCTTCACCTCAGCAGCGGCACCTCCATTCCGACCGGCCTCACTCTGTCGGTTCGAGGCCCCGGCCAAGCCATCCAATCTCTCGACGAAGACGAATCGTACCAACTCACCATCACCCCAGGAGCCGTCCACCTCACCGCAACCACCACCGTCGGCGCGCTGCACGGCCTCGAAACCCTGCTGCAACTTATCCAGCCTGCCGGCGACCGCTTCGTCCTCCCCGCCGTCACCATCAACGACGCGCCGCGCTTCGGCTGGCGCGGCCTCATGATCGACTGCAGCCGCCACTTCGAGCCCATACCCGTCCTGAAGCGCAATATCGACGCGATGGCCGCCGTGAAGCTCAACGTCTTCCACTGGCACCTGATCGACGACCAGGGCTTTCGCATCGAGTCCAAGCTCTTCCCCAAGCTCACCGCCCTCGGCTCCGACGGCCTCTTCTACACCCAGGATGAAGCTCGCGACCTCGTAGCCTACGCCCGCGCCCGCGGCATCCGCGTCGTGCCTGAGTTCGAGATGCCCGGCCACTCCACCGCCTGGCTCGTCGCCTACCCCGAGCTCGCCAGCGGCATCAAGCCCGACGGCATCCGTCGCGAGTTCGGGATCTCCAAAGTCGCGCTCGACCCCACCCGCGACGAGACCTACGCCTTCATCCAGCGATTCCTCACCGAAATGGCCGCCCTCTTCCCCGACCCTTACATGCACATCGGCGGCGACGAAACGCAAAGCCCCGACTGGAAGTCCAACCCCCGCATTCTCGCCTTCACGCAGGCCCACAACCTCAAGGACCCCGACGCCCTGCAGGCCTACTTCAACCAGCGCATTCTCACCATCCTCACCGGGCTGCACAAGCACATGGTCGGCTGGGACGAGATCCTCAACCCCGCCCTGCCGCACGACG
>CAXTRU010000480.1:0-2562 GCA_964246665.1 uncultured Acidobacteriaceae bacterium | reverse complement strand
AAGCACAACGAGATGCTCACCAGTGCCAACGCGCTGGAGATCTTCAAGGACTACGACGTCATCGCCGACGGCACCGACAACTTCCAAACGCGTTACCTGGTCAACGACGCTTGCGTGCTGACCGGCAAGCCGAATGCGTACGGCTCCATCTTCCGCTTTGAAGGGCAGGCCTCGGTGTTCGCAACGGAGGAAGGCCCGTGCTACCGCTGCCTGTACCCGGAGCCACCGCCGCCAGGCCTTGTGCCCTCGTGTGCCGAAGGCGGTGTGCTGGGCATCTTGCCTGGCCTTGTGGGTGTGATCCAGGCAACCGAGGTCATCAAGCTGATCCTCGGCATCGGTGAGCCGCTGATTGGCCGCTTGCTGCTGGTGGACGCGCTGGGAATGAGTTTCCGCACACTAAAGCTGCGCAAAAATCCGGAGTGCCCGGCTTGCGGCACGCATGAAATTCAGGAGCTGATTGACTACGACCAGTTCTGCGGCGTGGCGCCGGCCAGCGGCAACGGCCCGCTCGAAGTCAGCTCGCATGGGAGCGTGGATGCGGGTGCGCACGTGGTGGATGGCATTCCGCAGATTTCCGTGGAGCAGCTGAAAGCGCGGCTTGACAAAGGCGACAAACCCTTCATCCTCGATGTGCGCGAGCCGCACGAGTACGCCATCGTGAACATCGGCGCGCCCTTGATCCCGGTGGGACAGGTTGGGCAGCGGCTCAACGAACTGCCCGCCAACAAGGCAGAAGAGATCGTGGTGCACTGCAAAACCGGCGGTCGCAGTCAGCGCGCCGCGCAGGAGCTGCAGGCGGCCGGCTACACCAATGTAAAGAACCTTGCCGGCGGAATTACCGCCTGGGCTGACAGAATCGACCCTTCACTGCCGAAGTACTGACCTCCAGCGGGGGACGGGTAAATAGCCGATCCCCCGCCGAGTCTGAACCTAGAAGTCGTCGCTCTCCGGGTCGTCCACGACCAGGATCTCGAGCACCAGCGGCGGCTCCACAAGCGCGTCCATCCCCGCCATCTCTGCCACTGCAGCTTCTACCGTGGAACGCAGGCACGGCTCCACGGTCACTACAAATGGCAATCGGTGGTTGGAGTATCCCCGTCGCTGCACGATCGAGTCAATGTTGACTTGAAACTTCGCCAGTGCGCCGGAGATAGCCGAGATGATGCCCGGCTTATCGTCCACCACCAAGCGCAGGAAGTGCGGCGCAAACACGTCACCCGACACCGCATGCGGCGTGGCGTTGATCTGCACCGGAAAGCTGTTGCCCGCGACCGCCAGCACATCGGTAAGCACGGCTACAGCCGTAGCATGGCCGCCGGCGCCGTGCCCGGAGAAGACCACGTCGCCGCCAAACCGTCCGCTGGTGACGACCATGTTCTGCGTGCCGTGCGACCATGCCACCGGTGACGACCGCGGCACCAGCATGGGGCCCACGCGGGCGAGCACTGTGGGCTGGTCCGCGCGCGTGTCCAACGTGGCGCGGGACACCTGCCGGATGGTGCAGTTCAACTCCCGCGCATAGGCGAAATCAACAGCCGTGACGCGAGAAATCGTCTGTGCGGCAATCTTTGCCGGGTCGATCTCAGCCTCAAGCGCAAGACGCGTGAGGATGCACAGCTTGGCGCGAGCATCGTCCCCATTCACATCTGCGGAAGGATCGGCTTCCGCGTAGCCAAGCTGCTGCGCTTTGGCGATCATCTCGGGGTAATCAGCACCCGCTTCCATCGCGCTGAGGATGAAGTTGCACGTCCCATTCAGGATGCCGCTGAGCCGCGTGATGCGGTCGCCGGAGATGCCCTGCGTGATGCCCGGAATGACCGGCACGCCGCCGGCCACCGCCGCGCCGTGCAGAAGTTGAACGCCATGCTTTTGTGCCGTCGCAAACAGCGCCGGCCCGCGCTGCGCGATGAGCTGCTTGTTCGCTGTGATGACGTGTTTGCCCTGGCTTAGCGCAGAGATGAGCCAATCCTCCACAGGTCCAACGCCGCCGGTGAGTTCGACCATCACGTCAACGTCCGGCGCGGTGAGGATGTCGACCATGCTTTCCGTCCACACGGCATCGGCGGGCACAAAACGCGCGCGCTCATGGCTGCGTTTGCGCAGCACGTCGCGATTGAACACATGCGTGATGCGAACGTCGGGCCGGTTGGCCGCGGCGAGTACCTCGGCAAAGCTGCTGCCCACGGTGCCGAAGCCCAGCAGGGCGATGTTGGTTCTTGTCTTCGGCCGCTGGCCGACGTTGGCGAGCACAGAATCGGTCATTAGTAGTCCACTCGGTAAGGGCTGGTCTTCCAGGCTTCGAAGCTGGAGCGCGCCTCCTCGGCGAGCATGCGCTCGATCGGGATGGAGCGCTCGTGCAGAGGCTTTTTCACCTCGTCATAGAGGAACCTATCGTCGAAGCCGGCATGCGCCGCATCGGCTGCATCGTTGCCGTAGTAGATGGCGCGGCACCGTGACCAATACAGCGCCGCAAGGCACATCGGGCAGGGCTCACAGCTGGTGTAGACGTCGCAATCTTCCAGCTGAAACGTGCCAAGCGCCTGGCACGCGTTCCGGATCGCG
>CAXTRU010000479.1:0-2586 GCA_964246665.1 uncultured Acidobacteriaceae bacterium | reverse complement strand
CCTGCTTCCCAGGAGTCGGTGATCACATACTGGAGCCCGCCCTTCTTCCCGCCCGTTGCCGAGGGCTGTCCCCCGGCGCCCATATTGCCGCCGCTCGCCTGCTTGTAGTTGTCCAGGTAGTGGCTGAAGTACGCCTGCACATCCGCCTTGCTGAGCTTGTCGACCTCCGGTCCGGTGGCTTCGGGCGGCGCAGGATGATTCGTGATGCCCGTCAAGGAATAGCCCATGCGCAGCACCGTCCACGTGCCCGCCGGGGGCGTCCAGCTCAGCGTGCCATCCGCAGCAATCTTTCCTGTGAGGTCAATCACCTCGGCTTTGAGTGTCACAGCATCGGCGGCAGCGGGCGGTGTGGCGAACGCGTATAGGTCCGGCATGGTCGCGAATCCGGCCTTCTCTTCAAAGCGCTGGATCCTCGGTCCGGTGTGCAGTTGGAGCTCCGCGATGCTGTGCATCGGCGGCCCCTTCGAAGCTGCCCCGCCGAACTCACTCAAGTCGATGTCGCCTTGCATCGTGGAAGACACCGGCTTTTCTTGGTAGGCGATCCGGAAGAAGCGGGCGGTGACAGGCGCAAAGGCCAGCGTGTGCTGCGCAGCTCCGGCCGTCGGCATGCGAACAACGTCCGTAAACGTCACACCATCCTGGCTTGCTTGCAGCATCGGACCATCACTGCTTTCCCCAAGGAACTGAGCCAATGGATTGCGCGCTCCGCCGGGGGCGTAGGTCACGGACTGGATGCGCACAGCTTCCGGAAACTCATAGCGCAGCCACCCTACCTCACCGGGCTTTGCGGCTGCGAAGCGCACCTCGCTGTTCAGGTCGTCGTCATACAACTGCTCCGCTCCAGCGATCGGCTCCCCAGCCGAGGTCGTGGTCTTCGGATCAAGCTCTGCCATGGAGCGCTCGACGGCGGGTTCGCGTAAGGCCAGCACTACCGTGTCGGCACCATAGTCTGTGGTCGCCGCCGGCGCTTCGCCGCCGCCCATCGCGCTCCCATCAGGTCCTGCTGGGCCAAGTTCCCAAACGGCCCGGTCTGCCGGGGTGGTGCGGGTAGCTTGCCGTGAAACGGTTGACCACCCTGAATGCGCGTCGCCGACCACACGACCTTCTTCATGGCCTGCTCCGGCTTAACCCAGGGCCCACCCGATTCGGACCAGCCCGGCGAGCCGGCAATCGCCATCTCAAACCCGTAGGAATCACCCTTGGTGATGGCATACCGAAACGCATCCTGCCAACCCGGCTGCATGTAGATCAGGCGCTGGTTCACCACCTTCGGTGTGTTCAGCGCGGCGTCAAAATTCTGAAAGCCCGCGACGCCGATGCGGTGCATCCAGTCCAGGTCTTGAGCAATGCCCTCTTTGGTGATATTGCCGTTCATCCAGTGCCACCACACGCGCGGATGCGCCGTGGCTGGCGGACTTTGAAAGCCCGCATCCAGGCTCTCCTCCGCACGAGGTGCCGTCGTGTTCTGCTGCGCTGCGAGGCTGCTTACGCCTCCAACGGTCAGCCACGCAAGCAGCGAAGCGCCACATAGCCGTAGCCGCTGCTCATATGCAGGGCGCCTATGATCGGAGACAAAGGGGAAAGGCTTGCAAGCAGGCATCGGTACACTTTCCTTTTCATTGCGTGATCGTTTGCTTTGGCGAAGGGCACATCACTTCCCGTTGAACTTTAGAAGTTCACGCGAGCAGAAAACTCCAGGATGCGTGGGTCCAACGCAGACGTGACCCGCCCATACGTGCCTGAACCGAACGAGGTGTCCACATTGCCGAAGTTGGGATGGTTCAGAAAGTTGAAGGCCTCCGCACGGAACTGCAGGTTCAGGCGCTCGTGGATGGGAAACGTTTTATAGCCGGCAACATTGAACGAAATCTCCCGCGGCCCACGGATCGTTCCCGGGCGGGCGTTGCCGTAGAAACCATTCAGCGGCGCGGCAAACGAAGTAGTGTCGAACCATTCGGCTTTTTGCTTCAAGAGCCGAACCGGTGCCACCTGATTTGGCCGGATGGCAAGTCCGTTGACCCCGGTAGAGATGCCCGGAGTGAACGCGAAACCACTCTCCATGACACCGAGCATCGCCAGGCTCCATCCCCCAATCACCTGTCGTTCAAGGACGTTTCCGCCCTTGCGGAAACCGGGCAGGTCGTACACGCCCGACATCGTCAACACATGGGTTCGGTCGAAGTTCGATGGCCCATACTCCACCGCAAGGTTGGTCCAGTCCTGGATGCCCTGGCCACCGCCGCCGGCGATGCTGCCGCCGCCACCGCCATTGCTGGAGTGACCAAACTGCGAGAGCGATTTGCCGTAGGCGTAGGCGACCGTGGCGTTCACGTTGTTCTTGCGATACACGAAGCCGGCCTGAAGCGCGTTGTAATTGCCTGAACCGATACCCGCTTCCGTATAGATATTCGAATAGCCCTTGTACGGACGAGTGAAGTTGGGACTTGTCGCGTTCGTGTTGATGCACGGATCGAAGTCATAGCGCGCCGCTGCGGGTTGCCCTGCGACCAGACATCCAGCCTGACTTGGGGCTGCTACCGGCAGCGGCTGGTTCTGGTCGTAGCCAAAGGTGTCCTGGTGGCGGAA
>CAXTRU010000478.1:0-2593 GCA_964246665.1 uncultured Acidobacteriaceae bacterium | reverse complement strand
GGGAAGGGATCGCGCCCGCAGCAGGAAAGACCAGGCGGAACGTCGTACCGCGGCCCGGTTCGCTCGTGGCGTCGATGTGCCCTCCGTGTTCCTGCACGATGCCGTAGGAGACAGCCAGCCCGAGACCCGTGCCTTTCCGCTGGCCATCCTTCGGCTGGGACTTGGTGGTGAAGAATGGGTCGTAGATCTTGCGTAAGACCTCGGGCGGCATACCGGCGCCATTGTCGGCGACGATGAGTTCAACGCTGCTGTCGGCTGATTGTGTGCGCAGGGTGATCTCGCGGTCGGCGCACTCCATCAGCGCATCGCGGGCGTTCAGGAGCAGGTTTACAACCACCTGCTGCAACTTGCCGCGATTGCCCGCGATGGCCGGCAGAGCCGCGTCCAGCTCCGTCCGGACGATCACACCGGACGAGCGCATTTGGTGCTCCAGCAGCAGAACAGTCTCACTCACAATCGCGTTCAGGTCCACCTGTGCGAGATCTACGGTGCTCATGCGCGAAAAGTTCAATAGCCCATTCACGATCTCGGAGGCGCGGAAGGTTTGTTGCGTGATCTTCTCAATCACCGGGCCAAGGCGGGCCTGCGCGGTCTCATCCATACGCAACTGCTTGCCTAGCATCTGCGTGTAGCTGGAGATCACGGCAAGCGGCGTGTTGACCTCGTGGGCGACGCCAGCCGCCAACAGGCCGATAGACGACAGTTTGTCGGCCTGGGTAAGCTGCGCTTCCATACTGACGCGCTCGGAGATATCGTCGACGATGACAATCCGGCCGACAACGTCGAGGTCGCGGTTCAGCAGCGGCGCCACGGTGATGTTGGCCGTGCGCACTTCGCCATTGGGAAGCGACAGGCGGTACTTATACAGCGTGTGGACGCCCTGGTTTTCCAGGTGCTCCAATTCCTCCGCGAAGTCGGAAGCAAACACCTCACGCGCGGGACGGCGGAGCACATCGGAACGTGGCGTTCCGTGCATGATCTCCATCTGCGCGTTCCAGCTTTCCAGGCAGCTGTCGAGGTCCAGCGCGAAGACGCCCACGTTGATCGACTCGACGATGTTCTCGTTGAAGTCGCGCAGCCGCTCAAAGTCCAGGATCTTCTGCTCCAAACGGCTGTACAGCTGCGCGTTCTGGATCGCGATGCCGATGTAACCGGCCAACGACTCCAGCACTTCCATATCTTCACTGGAGAGGAAGTCCCCCTGTCCTGTTCGCCCCAGACCGAGGACGGCAACGGTGCTCTGTCCGCTGCCGGCGTGGCGGGCGGCGCGACAGGGCACGTAATAGTTGAAGTCCAGGGCAGCCACAGTGGCTCGCTGGCTTTCCGGCAGGCGCAAAGCGTTTTCCGGTGTTTCGAAGAAGATGTGCGTGTCCTCGTCGGACCGTCCGAAGTGGAAGAAGCTCAGATCCAGCGAAGCATTTGCCAAGGAAGGGGCAACGCCGTGAGAGGCCACCAGCGTGAAGCGAGGCTGCCGCACACTGTAGCCCTCATCGGCAAGAAAGACGGCGACCCGCGTCACCAACAGCGTTTGGTGCAGCCGCTCCACAACGGAGTTCACCAGGGCTGACAGGTCGGTTTGCGCGTTGAGCCGGCGGCCAAACTCAATGAGCGTCTCGCGGTAGTCAAAGCGTTTCTGGTCGAAAACACGGTCCACACGATTTTGAATGGCGCGTTTGAGCGGGTCGAACACGAGCCCGGTGACCACGACAGCGCCGATCAAGCCCCACTCCCCCAGGTGCTGCCAGCGATTGTGGACGACCTCAGCCGCAAGCGCGACGACGCCGAAGTACACACCCACCAGGGCCGCGGTCGCAAGGGTGTAGCTGACGCCGCGCTTGAAGATCAGGTCCACGTCCATCAGCCGGAAGCGCACGATCGCCCAGCTGAAGGTGAGCGGCAGGAGGAGCAGGAAGAGGACCGCGACCTTGCTGAGGACACCGGGAACGCTGATGTCTGCCAGAAACGGAATGACGTACAGGGCGGTAAAGGGAAGAACTGTCAGCAGTGTGCCGCGGGAAAGCCACTTCAGCTGTTGGCGCTGCAGTGGTTGCACCGCGGAACGGTACCGGAACCAGAAAACGACCGCGGCCAGCACGTAGTACCCGGCCAGATAGGCGTAGTCAACCTGATCCAGGCGATGCTGCAGAAGTGCGGTGGGCTGCCAATGAAACAGGGACAGATAGCGCAACGCCACCAGCACGGCGCCGGGGAGGTAGAGCAGGGTATAGAGCGTCCACCAGCGGTCCCGGCTGTCGCGCTCTCCGGAGAAACTCAGGGCGAAGTGCAGAAAGAGCGCCGGCTGCAGGGCAGTCGCCAGAACGTTCCCGGAGAAGATGGTGAAGTCCACCGGATCCATTACGCCGGTGTGTTTGAAGCTGTAAAGGATAAACGACGTCAGGCAGAAGATGAAGAAGTGGGTGGACTGCGGCGCTGTCCAGCGTCGCAGCAGGACATACAGCCCGATCGCCAGGTAAACAAGGGCGATGAGGCGAAGCACCTGGTTGTTGCTCCGGTCGGCCGGCGCGAGGATGACGCTGATCTCAAGCTGGGCGGGGTGCCCCAGGACGCCCGTGCTCCTCAAGATGGTGTAGGC
>CAXTRU010000477.1:0-2598 GCA_964246665.1 uncultured Acidobacteriaceae bacterium | reverse complement strand
GTGCTAGCCGCGGTAGGGTTGACTGTAGTGCGTAGACCACTGCACCAAACTACTGTTCAGAAAACGCCATGTGCCTGTGCGGCTGTCGATTTCCAGCAGCATGTAGGCGTTCGGATCGTAGCGCGTGGCCGCCATGGTGAAGTGTTGTGGGCCGTAGGTGTGCGCGTAGTCGAGCCATCGGTGCACATGGCCGGAGACGACCAGCTGAATTGTGTCGGCGTGCTTGCGCAGGAGAGGGTGAAGGCCGTAGTCGGCGAACTCTGTGGGCGCGACCTGGAGCAGCGGGTAGTGAATGAAGACGAAGGTGGGCTTGCGTGCGGCGAGCTGCGCTTCAAACCAGTGCAGCTGGTCTTCGCCGAGTGACCCGATGCCTGGGTTGAACTCCGGTGCGGAACGATCCTGCGTGCTGCCGAGAAAGTTGTTGAGATGGACGAAGCGGCAGCCCTTGTAGTCCAACGCGGAGTAAGGCTGCGCGTTGAACTTGGCCTGGAAGAGGCGATGACTCATCTCGCGCGGAACGCGGCGGACGTCGTAGTCATGGTTGCCGAAGCCGAGGTGAACGGGCACGTGAAAGCCGTCGGTGATGGCTTTGGCGTTATCCAGCCGCGTCTTGTTCTGGAAGTAGAAGTCGTAGTCGGTGGAAGGGTAGTTGTGGAAGTAGTCCCCGATAAGAAACACCTGCTCAATGGGCGGGTTGAGGCTGTCGATGAGATCACGTGCGGCGACCAGGCGAGGCGTGGTGACGAGGATGCTCTCGTTGTCTTCCACGCCGTTCTCGCTGCCCTTGACGTAGAAGTCGTCGATGATGTGGCTGTCGGCGACCAGGGCGATGTAGAAGACGTGGGGCGATGCCGCGTGGCGCGCCTGCGCGGCCCAGAGGTTCCGGGTGAGCAGGCTGCCAAGCGAGGCACCGGCGAGGGAGCTGAACTGCCGTCGGTTCAACATATGTATGCTGACCCCCTTAGAAGATGATTTTCCCGGCGAACTGCAAGACGCGGGCGGGGAAGGTGGTTGCCGCGGTGACCGCGCCGAAACCTGAACTCAGATTACTTGCCGCGAAGGCGTAGTTGGTCTGGTTCAGGACGTTGAAGGCTTCTGCGCGGAAGTCAAAGGTGGTGCCTTCGCGGCCCAGTTCAAAGCCCTTGTGGATGCCGAGATCGGTGTCGTAGTACGGATCGAACCGAAGCGAGTTGCGTCCGGCGGTGCCGTACGGATGGTTGACGTCGGGAATGCTGAACGCCGCCGGGTTCAGCGCAACAAAGCTCTGCGCACCGGCCGGCTTGACGCGCTGCCCTTTCGGAATGACCGCGTTCTTGCTCAACTGGTTGGGACGCTGATTGAGGATGGTGCTTAACGATTGGAAGGAGTTGGGCGAGTAGGTGACGTTGATGGGTTGTCCGCTGTCGGCGTTCTCGATTAACGTGAGCTGCCAGCCGCCCAGCGCCTCCTGCAGGAACCGGTTGGCTTGCGCGCCGAAGGTGCGGCCATGACCATAGGGAAGGTCGTACACGATGGACAGAGTCTCGTTCAGCGGCTGGTTGTAGCCGGAGTTGCCGCGCTCGCCGATGCCGCCGTTGAGCAGATTGATACGGGAGTTGTCTCCGTTGTTCGTGTCCAGATGGCCACTGGCGTTGTCGATGGAGTGCGACCAGGAAAAGGAGTTCAGCAGATAGAGACCATGCCCCGTGCGGTGCTCCACCTTGGTCTGCAGGGCGTTGTAGGAGAGGTAGCCCGAGGGCAGGGTCTCCTCGATGGTGGTGAAGGTCTTCAAGGGCCGGCCCGCATTGCCGTTCAGCTGATTGATGCAGCCGGAGGTCGTGGCCGTGTTGCAGGTGGGCGTGACGGCATTGCCGGTAGCCTGGTTGTAGTCGGCCAGCACCTGCAGCTTGGTGCCGTGTTCGCCCACGTAGGAGACCTCCACCGTGGTCTGCGGACCCACCTGCTGTTGCACCGTCGCGTGCCAGGCCTGCACATAGCCTGTGGGCAGATTGGCCGGGATGTAGCGCGACTGCGTGTTGGCGTAGCTGGCCGAGGTCACCACGCTTGGATCGGTGAACCCTGCCGGGAAACCCTGCGTGGTGAGACGGAAGCACGGCGATGGGTTGGCCGGGCTGTATGTGGCACCGGCCTGGGCTGCGGAGCAGGTGCCGAGGCCCGCGCTGGAACCGCGGATCCCGGCGATGGCGCCGGACGGAATCTGGTTGATGTTGGTGTTGACGATGTTGGGCAGGTTGTAGACCAGCAGGTTCTCGCCGCCCTCGCGGTTGAACTCGGCGTAGTTGATGCCGTAGCCGCCACGCAGCACGGTTTTGCTCGTCAGCTGCGCGGCAAAGCCGAGACGCGGCGCAAGGTTCAGGGTTGGCAAGTTCACCAGGGCGCGGTTGTAGATGGAGCCGGGCGTGGCCTGGATGAGGCGTTGGCCGACGGGATCGAAGTTCGACAGCAGATTGTTGGACTCCCACTGCGGCGTCACCAACTCATAGCGCAGCCCCGCGTTGAGGGTAAAGCGCGATCCTAGGCGCACGTCGTCCTGCAGGTACATGAAGTGCATGCGCTGGTTCAGGTGCACGATGACGAAGTTGTTCAGCTGGTAAGCGC
>CAXTRU010000476.1:0-2610 GCA_964246665.1 uncultured Acidobacteriaceae bacterium | reverse complement strand
GTCCCGGAGACGACCGCGGCAAGGAGCGCGAAGCGGGCGAGACATGGGGCGAGGCGACGCATTTGTGCTGCAGGCTCCTGAAGCGGGTAAGGCCCGGGGGCTTGTGGAGGCGAGGTAGGCAGCCTAGAAGGGGATGTCCTCGTCGGTGATGCCCTGGTCGGCGTAATCATTGGCGGGCGCCTGTTGCGCGTAGCCGCCCGACGAGGTGTTAGCGCGGGAACCGGCGTAGTTGCCGCCCGATCCGTAGCCGCCGCCCGACGAACCGGACGAGGTGTAGCTGCCGGCGCGTTCGCCACCGCCACCTTCACCGCCACGGCCGCCGAGAAGGCTCATGTCGTTGACCAGGATCTCGGTACGGTACTTCTTTTGGCCGGACTCTTTGTCATCCCAGGAGCGGGTTTGAATCTTGCCTTCGACAAAGATCTGGCTTCCCTTCTTCACGTAGTCGCGCACGATCTCGGCGGTACGGCCGAAGGCGACGAGGTTGTGCCACTCGGTCTTGTCGGTCCACTGGCCGGTCTGGTCCTTCTGGCGGTCGGCGGTGGCCAGCGTGAAGCTCGCAATGGTCATGCCGCCCTGCGAGGCGCGGATCTCGGGATCCTTGCCGACGTTGCCGAGAAGAAGAACTTTATTGACGCCCTTGGCCATGGCTTTGTGTGCTCCGTTTCCAGAGGGAAGGATAGCAGAGCGAGCGGCCTGGAATCTGCGCTCAGGGTGTGGATGACGAGGCTTGCGGCGCGGCTGCGGCCGGAGTTGGCGCATGGCTAAAGTTCCGGCCAACGAGGGCGATGGCCGCGTCGAGGTCGCCGCCGGGCTGTAAGTCCCCCACCGTAACTGGCTGCAGCACGCGCAAGATTCCTTCGGCGTCCGTGATCAGAAGCAGCGGGAAATCTGTAGCTTCAAAGCGCGTAAGCGTTTCCGGGGATACTGTCAGCGTAGGCGTTTCAGCAAGCATCGCTGCGGCATACGCCGGGTTAAAGGCTGTGTTTGTGATCTTCGGGTCGGGGGTACGCGGCGGGACGGTTTGGGCGAGCAGGGCGTACAGATAGGCGGAGTGACCTTCGACTTTAAGAACGGTCTCCGGTAGCTGCGGACCGAGGCGGATGCAGGTGGCGCACCAGTCTGGAAACAGCAACAGCGCGGTGATGGTCTGGTGGGCGGGGATCTCCGGCAGCCTGCTCGCCGGACTACTCAGCGAGGTAAGCGGGACAACGCCGTTGAGCGGTTTGCCGAGTAGGGCATACTGGCGGCGCGACCCAGCAATGCGAAGCGCATCGTCAGGGGCAAGCGTCGCGGGAAGCGCCTTGTCGAGTTCGGCGAACGCTGCCGTGGCCTCGGCGGATTTGCCGGCTAGTTGAAGAAGCGTGGGCAGCAAGAGCCCGTCTGCGTACAGGTCGTGGATGCTGGCTGCTTCACCGGGCGCGGGGACCTTTGCGGCTGCTTCGGCGCTTGCGGCATCGTCCGCCGGTGGCGTGCTGGGGCTGGGGGGCCCACCGCGACCGGACAACGCGTGCAGGAGCAAGGACTGCCGGGCGCGGGCGACGGTCAACGCGTCAGCGGTGTGCACAAAGCGCATGTAGGCAAGCACCTCGTCAGTGCAATCGCCGACCTCCGGGGTATACGGGACGGCTTGCAGGAGTGCGAGTTCGCTTCCGAGCGCGGCGGGCTCCTGCCTCAGGCGAAGATGCGCTTCAGTCTGGGCGATATAGGCGTCTGCCAGCAGCGGTTTGGGCTGCGTTGGTGCCCCGATGTAGCGCCCCGCGGCTTGGAGGACGGCGGGCCATTGCTGGCCGAGCGAGCAGAGCCGGGCAAGGTCGACCAGGTCGGCACCGACATAATCGGCCGGATGGCGCATTTCACACGCGTCTTTGGCCTTGGCAATGGCGACGTTCATGACGGCAAGTTCGACGTCAGACCAGTTGGCGATGTTGTGCCGGGTGACTTCCAGCGGATGCAGAGCGTCTTGGTAGGCGGCTTGTGGGGAAAGCTGGATGGGGCTCGCTGCGGGCGGGGATGGCGTTTGTGCCTCCAGAGCGATCGTCAGCGCTAGCGCAAGTGCCAGCGGGAAGATAAAGCTCAGCAGGGAAGCGAGACTTGGGCGCACGCGGGGGAAACTCCTGTCCAGCGTAGTCACCATACAAAAGATTGCGTGCGGCTTGGAAGGTAAGGCTTTGAATAAGACGAGTCAAGCGCGGCTGCGTTCGCCGATGAGCTTGGCGAGGCCGAGCGCGGAGAGCAGAAGGCCCATGGGCAGGCAGCCGAGCGCGAGAATCAGCATCAGCCAGCCACCGTTGGTATGCGGCCCGAATTTGGTGGCTCCGCCGAAAGCCGCGAAAAGCAGAAGGACACATACGACGCCTGAGGCCAGGATGACGCCGCCGGTAGTGAGGAGCTTGCGGGTGTCCTGTTGCATCAGCGGTAGGCCGCCAGCATGGCGTAGACCACCACGCCGGACACGGAAACGTAGAGCCAGATAGGGAAGGTCCAGCGAGCGACCTTGCGGTGCGTTGGGAAGCGGCCCGTCAGCGAGAGAAAAAACGTGATCAGGATCAGCGGCAGGCAGATGATGGCGGCCAGGATGTGCGGCGTGAGCAGCACCCACAGGTAGAT
>CAXTRU010000475.1:0-2614 GCA_964246665.1 uncultured Acidobacteriaceae bacterium | reverse complement strand
AAGATGCAGGGAAGCGTCACAGCCGCGTCTTCGATTGCGGCCGCTGCGGGTAATGTTTGTCCCGATTGCGGTACCGTGCGGGAGCCCGGCGGTGTGGTTTTCTGCGAGGTGTGCGGCTATAACTTCGTGACCGGTGCGCACGGCGAAGTGCCAATTCTGACGCCAGAGCCTGAGCCTAAGTCCATAACGTCCGCCACTCCGGAGCTTGAACCTGCACCAGCAGTTGCAAACGCAACGCAGCAGTGGGCAGTGCAGATCGCCGTAGATCCCAGTCTGCGCAGCCCAGAAAGCCCCGAGCCACCGGCCGACATCGCGCCGGCAACCGTGCTGCTGCAACAGCCCGTAAGCCTGATCGGCCGCAAGAACGAAGCCCGCGCCATCTTCCCGGAGATCTCGCTCGACCACGACGAGGCCGTTTCCCGCAGACATGCGCTGCTGCAGTTAAACCCGCAACATGGCCTTCTGCTGCGCGACATCGGCGCGGCCAACGGCACACGCCTAAACGGCAAGGATCTGGAGCCGATGACGGACTACCCGGTGCATGCCAGCGACGAAATCACGTTAGGGCACTGGACACGCCTCACTGTACAAGCAAGCTAAGCGGGCACATCAGGCCTCGGCTTTGATGATCAAGAAGGGAAGCTGCTTATGGCAAGTGCACTGGTAGGAACAGCCGTGCGACAACACGGGTGGAGCACGCTGCAGCTGCTCAGGGCGGCAAGGCTGACCCTCTGCGTCCTGACCGCGCTATTGCTCTTCACCATCCTCGGCGCAACCGAGGCACATCGCGCAGCGCTGAAGACGGTCGGCCAGGACACCGTACCCAGCATGGTCGCCGCGCAGCATATTCGCTCCGCGATCGCCGCCATGGATGCCGACGCGGCGAATGAACTCCTGCAGCCGGCAAGCAGCTCGGACGCGTCGTCCCAGGCGTACGAGACCCGTCGCGTGGAGGCCGCGCAGGCCCTGATTGCCGCGGCAGAAAACATCACCTACGGCGACGCAGAACGTCTGCCCATTCAGTCGATTCAGGTCGGGCTGGGCAGCTATGAGCGACTCATTCAGAAGGCTCGCGACCTGCACCAAAGGGACGATGCCGGCGCTCTGGCGGCCTACCGTGAAGCCACCGGCGTGCTCGATACAGCGCTGCTGCCGGCGACCGAGGCGCTCGATCAGGCTAACGGCGATGTGCTGGAGCGTACCTACCGTGCGGAAGGCATGCGCTCCTCAAGCTTGCGCGTCCTGATCGTGGTGCTTTGTGCGTTGCTGGTCCTTGCACTCGCAGCCACGCAGATGATTCTGAGTCAACGCATGCACCGGACGTTGAACCCGCCGCTGCTCCTCGCCACGCTGGTTGTGTGCGTGTTGGCCGTGTTCACGCTGCACGATCTGTCGCAGTCCCACGAAGAGCTCAGGATCGCCAAGGAGGATGCCTTCACGTCCATTCACGCGCTTTGGCGAGGGAGGGCGACGGCCTATGGCACGCGCAGCGATCAAAGCCGGCTGCTGCTCGATTCAGCGCATGCGGCTGAGCACGACCAGAGCTTCGCCCGTGCGGCTGACCAGATTGCCAGGCAGCCGCTGACCTTGAGCCCCACCCAGCTCCTGGCTGCGGAGCGGGAAGGGCATGCTGTCGACGGCTTTACCGGCTACCTTGCGGACGAGTTCAACAATGTCACGTTCCCCGGAGAACGCGATGCCGCATGGAAGACGCTTGCTGCCTGGCAACAGTACGTGGCCGTCGAGCCGCAGCTGCGCCGGCTGGAACGCACGGGGCAGCACCGGGCCGCGGTGGACCTTTGCACCAGCACCAGTCCCACGCAGGCAGGTGGCAGTTTCGCGGCGTTCGACGCCGCGCTGGATGGTGCGCTCCAAATCAACCAGTCTGCGTTCACGTCCGCCATCGATGAGGGCAAGGCTGCGCTGCACAGTCTTGCGCTGGAAGCCAGTCTTACCATCGCCTTCTGCGTTTTCCTGGTCTTCGCCGGTCTCGCGCCGCGACTCCGCGAATACCGCTGAGAGAACCAGGTGCAGGGCAGTGGCGTACAGTACAACGAGCAACACTGAGGATCTACAAGGAGCAAGCATGTTCCGTCGCGTGGGCAATCTGATTCGGGGCTTTTTCGGTCTGTTCGTTTCCAAGGCGGAACGCCGCAATCCGGAGGCTCTGCTTGAGGTCGAGCAGGAAAACCTACGGCGCCAGGTGGGCAAGTTCAACGTCGGGCTCGCCTCGCATGCGGGCCTCATCGAACGGCTGATCGGCCAGGTGCGCAAGTTGGAAACCGACGAGACCGATCTCCGGGCCAAGGTGGCCGCCAATCTCAAGCTGGATCGCCGCGACGTGGCGGGCCAATACGCATTACGGCTCAAGACCGTGGAACGCGAACTGGATGAGAACCGCAAGCAGCTGGACCAGGCCGAGGTCACCTACAAGGAGCTGGTGCGGGCGCTGGTCGTGGCAGTGGCCATCACACGCCAGAAGATCGAAGCGCTGAAGTCCGGCATCAGCGACATGCGCATGAAGCGCGCCATGGCCGAGATCACCGAGATGGCCTCCGGCATGGTCACCAACCTGGGCGGCGCGGGCGACACCCTGAACCGTTTGGAAAGCATG
>CAXTRU010000474.1:0-2630 GCA_964246665.1 uncultured Acidobacteriaceae bacterium | reverse complement strand
CCGGCTTCCCGGACCTTTACGTCACCCAGTACGGCAACAACATCCTCTACCGCAATAACCGGGACGGCACCTTCACCGACATCACCGCCAAGGCCGGCGTCGCTTCGCCCGGCTGGAGCTCCAGCGCCGTCTGGTTCGACTACAACAACGACGGCCTGCTCGATCTCTTCGTCTGCCACTTCGCCGAGTTCGACCCGCGCCTGGCCTGTACCGACGGGGAAACCGTCCGCCACTACTGCGATCCGCACGCCTACAAGGCGCAGCCCAGCGTCCTGTTTCGCAACAACGGCGACGGCACGTTCACTGACGTAAGCGTCGCCACCGGCATCGCCGCGCACCCCGGCAAGGCTTGGGGCGCCGTTGCCGCTGACGTCAACAACGACGGCAACGTAGACCTCTTCGTCGCCAACGACACCGTCCAGAACTTCCTCTACATCAACCAGGACGGCAAGACGTTTGAAGAAACCGGCCTCCTCGCCGAGGTCGCCTACAACTCCGACGGCCACGCCCGCTCCGGCATGGGCGTCGATGCCGCCGACGTCGATCAGGACGGCCACATCGACCTCTTCGTCGCCAACATGGACGAAGAGTTCTTCTCGCTGTACCACAACAACGGCGACGGCTCCTTCGACGATGTCTCCATCCCCGTCGGCATTGGCATGGATACGCGCTGGCTCAGCGGCTGGGGCCTCAGCTTCTTCGACTACGACAACGACGGCGACCTCGACCTCATCCTGTCCAACGGCTTTCCCGACGACCTCATCGAGAGAACCTCGCGCACCGTGCACTGGCAGGAGCCGCTGCTTCTCTTCCACAACGAAGGCAAGCGCTTCCGCAATGTCAGCGCCGGAAGCGGCCCCGTCTTCGCGAAAAACTTCTCTTCCCGCGGCCTCGCCACCGGCGACTTCAACAACGACGGCTGCCTTGACCTGCTGATCAGCAACAACGACGCCGCTCCCCTGCTGCTGCGCAATCAGCTCAAGAACGGAAACACCTGGCTCGGGCTGCACCTGAAAGGCCGCAAGTGCAACGCCGACGCCGTGGGCGCCCACATCACCTTCAAAGCCGGCGACCTGACCCGCACACGGATCAAGGCCGGGGGCGGCAGCTTCCTGTCCTCCCGCGACCCGCGCATCATTCTCGGTGCCGGGCCCAGGCCCCACTTCGACTGGATCGAAGTCCGCTGGCCCCAACCCAGCGGCGCCGTCGAGCGCTTCACCAATCTCCCGGTAAACCGCTACATCACGCTCGTCGAAGGCACCGGCAAGTGGGCCTGACCGACGCTCGCTCTGCCTGGAGAACGGCACGCGCTTACCAAGCCTCGGTAAGTGCACCTGAGATTCTTCCGCGCCCCCGTCCCTTCTGCAACATCAGCTAGCGTGGAGGCAAACTCACCATGTTCTTCATCGCTGGCACCACCGGCCACGTCGGCGGCACCGCCGCCCGCAAGCTCCTTCAACAGGGTAAACAGGTTCGCACCCTCGCACGCGACCCGCAAAAGGCCCAGGCACTCGCAGAGGCCGGCGCCGAGGTTCGCCAGGGCGACTGGAACGACACCGCCGCACTCGCCTCTGCCCTGCAAGGCGTGGAAGCCGCGTTCCTGATGATGCCTCCCACGCCACCCTCGTCCCCTGAGTTCCCCGAGGCCAAAGCCGTCCTGCAAAGCTACAAGCAGGCCCTGGCACAGACCCCGCCTCCGCGCCTGGTCCTGCTCTCGTCTATCGGTTCGGAACAGCGCTCCGGTCTAGGCCTCATCACCTCCACCTCGCTCATGGAGCAGGAACTCGGCAACCTTCCCTTTCCCACGGCCTTCGTCCGCGCTGGCTCCTTCTACGAAAACTACCTGGCCACCCTCGGGCCGGCAGCGCAGTACGGCGCACTTCCCAGCTTCTACCAACCGCTCGACCGCCCCGTCCCCATGATCGCCACCGCGGACATCGGCGAGCTCGTGGCCGAGCTGCTCACCTCCACCTGGGACGGCAAACGGATTATCGAGCTCGGCTCCGACCACACCCCAAACGAGGTCGCCGCGGCTATGTCCGAGGTCCTCAACCGCCCCGTCCAACCGCAAGCCGTACCCCGCGATCAGTGGACCGCCACGCTGCAGCAGTTCGGCTTCCCGCCCTCCATGATTCCGCTCTATGCCGAGATGATCGACAGTACAAATAGCGGCTGGATCCACTTCGGCGTCCCCGACACGGAGCACCGCTCCGGCAAGACCACCGCCGCAGAGGTGTTCCGCCGGGCGCAAAGCCAAGCGCAGCCGCAAAACAGCTAGTGCCTCCCCAAACAGGCATCGAGCGGTGCAGACCGTCCTCGTTCGATCGAGCTTGGCCGTGTTTTTTCCCATGCGGCCAGGCTCTTTGCCTGGAGCCGAAGCTCCTCTCCTCCTCACCGCGACGAACATCTGCCGGTCAACACCGTCGCGAGTGCTAATGTGGTGGTCGCAAAACCTGGCTGCGGCTCATCACTCTGTCGCATCCAACGCCACAGCTATGAGCGCTCCCGCCCTTGTTCTCGCGAGCCTTCTGCTCGCCCAGGCCGCCACCGTCGTCAACCCGCCCGACCTGACCCTGCCGCCGGAGACCGCCATGACGGTCACCATCCTGGAAGGCCGCGGCGACCAGATC
>CAXTRU010000473.1:0-2635 GCA_964246665.1 uncultured Acidobacteriaceae bacterium | reverse complement strand
GTCTTCGAAGCAAGGACTTTAAGTCTGGACTTGATCACTAGTCAGCGCATAATTTTCTATTCAGAGTTGGTGGGCAAGGGTGCCGGCCAACGCTGAGCAGAGGTGCTCGCCACTTTCATTGTAGGGAAATCGAACTAAAGGTACGCAAGCTCGAGGTCAACCTTCGCAGCGAACGTCCGTCTGCTCACAAGGGCAGCGGTATGGGACTGCTGGAGCCGTGAAGCGGGGTAGACATCGGCGCTGGTCTAGCGCTCGCCCCAGTGCTCCGACTGCAACGGAGAGAATTTGTTCCACTCAATGCGGTGACCTGAGCCGCTTGGCTTGCGGGGCTTGGCGAAGGCGCTGGTGAGTTGGGATTGGGTTTGCAAAAGGAACAGAAACACCCACAGGAAGGGTGAGTGGTGCCGGCGGTGCACCCAAGTGAACAGCATCGCTATGACCAACACGGCCATGCCGAGGTACCAGAGCACGTGCGTGGTGAGGGTGCGGAAGGGCGCGAGCACTTCATCAGACCAGCGATCATTGCGCACGTCCTCGCGCAACGTGAACGAGGTCCAGTACATCCCGATGACCCCGGCGACCACGGACAGGAAGCAGACGCTTAGCAGCGGCAGGGAACTGTATACCGGGCGAAGCTCGCTTGCAAGAAAGCCGGCAACAATGACGGCGCTGCAGGCGACGGTGACAACGGTGAAGCGGAACGGCGAATTGAGCACGGTTCACCTTCGAGACGCAGTACTTCAGGATGGGTCTAGCTCAGGACGGGTTTCAGGTTGCACGGCAGACGACGCCCGTGCCGATCACAGGAGCTCGGCAGTGCCGCCCCAGTCCAGTGGGTGTAGATCCTGCACGGACTGCGAGAAGGTCCAGCGGTGACGGCGGGATCCTGGGCGGTGTATTGCCGTTCGCCGTAGGGACGAGTTGTTGGTTCGTCGAGGATGAGAGCGCCGTGCTGCCGCGCGTGGGCGCAGTGCTTGTCAACGTCCTCAACGCGGACCGTGAGGTTATGGCCGAGGCCGAGCGGGGCTCCGTGCTCATACGGCCGTGGTTCGCGCACGATGACCGCGCCTTCACCGACATTGAGTTGAATGCGATGTGTATCGACGCGAAGACGTACCGTGAAGCCGAAGGCGTGACATAACCATGCGGCGCCCTCAGGTGCGTTTGCGTAGGCGAGAACGGGGATGACGGTCCCGCTGGGGATGGAGCGATTGGAAAGCATCAGGGCTCACCTCCCTAGCGGCTTGCGACAGTTTCGAGATGCCAGGTGGACACATCGTACTGCGAAAACAACCTTGCTTCTTTACGGGTGTGACGGGGCTGGAAGGTACGGGAACCGCGCCAGGAACACGCCCCGGAAAAAGTTTTCACCATGTAGGACCACACCGGTCCGAGATGTACTACTATCAGTGAAGACGTCGCATAAGCGAATACGGAAGGGCTTGAGGGGGCTCTGCCGGTCGTGTCTGGAGTAGGTGTATGGACAGGATGGAGCATACGTTTCCGGCGGTCACGCCGAAACGGATTTCAAGGTGTTTCCCCTCCGCGGTAAGGGCAGCGACAGCACCTTCAAGGCGGACCTGAGACAGACCCGGCACGACGGATCGCGCTGGTGTTTCGGGAGTCTGCCGAACCGGCCCGGGTGGTTGTAGGACACCACGGGCCAGTATGGGCCACTTGAGTTATTGCAACGGGTGCCTGGCATCCGCAGAACGAGTGCGCCCAACGGGGCTGCACGAACAGGGCGACGGGGGCGCGTGAGGGCGAGCCGGCCGCTTGACCAGAAAGAAAGAAAGACGATGAAGGACAAGACAGCTGGACGTCCCCGTGCCAACAGGCGTCGGGCGCGATGGGTGAACCTCGCCGTTTTGGCGGCATGCGCGGGAACGTCGCATGCGGAAACAAAGCCTGCGGCTACGCACGGAACGCCAGCCGGTGTAGCGGCGGAGCAGCCGGGACGGCGGTTCCACATCGTTGCCGGTACGCTGGACACGGCGCTGACGGCGTTTGCGAACCAGAGCGGTGTGACGCTGAAGCTGGACCTGCCGGCGGAGAAGCTGGCGACGCTGCAGAGTGCGGGTGTGCAGGGCGTGTTGTCCCCGGATGCGGCCCTGCATGCGTTGCTGGCGGGCACGGGTGTTGGCTTCCACTTCACGGCTGCGGACCGCGCCGTGGTTGGCGTGCAGAGCAATGAGACGGTGGACGTGACAGCGAGCGTGGTGGATTCGACCAACCTGACGCGGCTGCCGGAGTCTCTGCTGGATGCGCCGCAGACGGTGAACGTGGTGCCGCAGGCGATCCTGCAGGATGAGCAGAACCGGACGCTGACCGATGCGCTGCGCAACGTGCCCGGCATCAGCATTGCGGCCGGTGAGAGCGGGGCTCAAGGAGACAACCTGACGATTCGCGGCTTTACGGCGCGCAATGACATTTACCTGGATGGCATTCGTGATTTCGGCAGCTACTACCGCGACGACTTCAACCTGGATCAGGTGGAAGTGCTGGAAGGGCCGGCGGGGGTGGAGTTCGGGCGTGGGTCCACGGGCGTCGTTATAAACCAGGAGAGCAAGATTCCTGCGGCGGACCGGGTCGTCAACATCAACGGCCTGGTAGGATCCGACGCAACCACGCGCCT
>CAXTRU010000472.1:0-2639 GCA_964246665.1 uncultured Acidobacteriaceae bacterium | reverse complement strand
ATTCGGCGATAGGGGACCCGGCCGCTTGCGCAGGGGGAAGAAAGAAGGGATGGTCGGTGTCATCTTCACTCTGGACCGCGCCAAAGGATCGGCAGCGAAGGTCCTTACTGTGCATGACGAACGATGGCGAAGAGCGCTCGGTCTTTTTTGAGCAGGCAGGAGGGCGTAGGTAAGCGCGTCGAGCGAGCACCTGCCTGAGTTCGTCATCACAAACGCGATTGTGAGAACTCCCATTTAGCGTGGACTCAGGTTCCATTCCTGCGGTGTGGGGAGGTGCGGGTGCTCGTGGGAGCGAGGCGGCGCTGCTATTCTGCGAGGGAGATGGGCTCGTTGGAGATGTGGCATTGATTGAGCTTTGTTTTTCGATTCTGGCGGCTGACTTCACCCACCTGGCGGACGAGATTGCCACCGCCGAGCGTGGGGGCGGGACGATCGTCCATGTGGATGTGATGGATGGGCATTTTGTGCCGAACATCACGTTTGGACCGCCGGTGGTGAAGGCGATTCGGCGCGTGACGAAGCTGCCGCTGGACTGCCACCTCATGATCGAGGACCCGGACAAGTTCATCCCGGACTTTGCCGAGGCAGGCGCAGACATGGTCGGCGTGCATTGGGAGGTGTGCCGGCACCTCAACCGGACGCTGCAGCTGATTGCGGACCACGGGATGCAGCCGGCGGTCGTCATCAACCCGCACACCCCGGTGGAGCATATCGTCGAAGTGCTGCCCATGGTGCACCATGTGCTGGTGATGAGCGTGAACCCGGGCTTTGGCGGGCAGAAGTTTTTACCGCGGAGCGTGGAGCGCATCGCCCACCTGGCGCGGCTGCGGCGGGAGATGGGGCTGAACTTCCGTATCGAGGTCGACGGCGGGGTCGCTCACGACACCGTGGGTGCGGTCGTCCAAGCTGGAGCGGACATGCTGGTGGCTGGGTCGGCGGTGTTTCAGCCGGGCAAGACCGAGCAAAACGCCCGGGCCCTGCTGGAAACGGCTCGCTCAGCGGCAGAAGTTCGGGTTTAGCCGGCCATTTTGGCCCGCGCTGGTGGCCTGATCCGCCGGGGACGCCTAGAATACTGGGAGTGCCGGTTCCCCACCGTGGGCCGGCGGTTTGGAGTTGTGGATGCGGGCAGGTAAGCCGAACTTTTTCCCTCACAGCCGGGCAGCATGGGCTGCTGGGGCTGCGTTGTTGCTGTTGATCTCCGGGCCGTTCGCCTTTGCGCAACAGACGCCCGCACCGGTCGCCCAAGACAGCTCTTCCCAGAGCACGGCCGCCGCGCCTCAGGCGCAAACTGATCAGGCCCCTGCCCCGAAGAAGCACAAGTGGATCCAGAAGGACGAGCCGGCGGACAGCAGCAGCAAGCCCGCCGCCGCGGCTGCGCCCAAAAGAGTGAAGGCGCCGGCCAAGGACACCACGGCCAGGTCGAAGGACAAGGTCGCCAAGGAAGAGAAAACCGTCCAGACCAAGGACACCAAGGCCGAGCTTCGCCGCGAGCAGAAGTACAACCCGCTGGTCGGCAAGGATGCGAACCTGCCGGACAAGCAGCTGTATGACAAGGCTCTAGAGCAGGAAAAGAAGGGTCACTTTGACGTGGCTCGCCTGGACCTGCAGACCTTGCTCAACACCTACCCTGACTCGCAGTACCTGATGCGCGCCAAGCTGGCGGTGGCGGACTGCTGGTTCAGGGAGGGCGGCAGCGCGTCCATGGCGCAGGCCGAGCAGGAGTACGGCGACTTCATCACCTTCTTCCCGAACTCGCCAGAAGCCGCCGAAGCGCAGATGCGCATGGGCGACATTTACATGAAGCAGATGGACGTGCCGGACCGCGATTACTCCAAGGCGATCAAGGCCGAAGACCAGTACCGGACGATGCTGAAGACCTATCCGGACGCGCCGAAATCCGTGCTCACTGAGGCGACGCAGAAGCTGCGTGACGTGCAGGAGGTGCTGGCCGAGCGCGAGTTCAGCCTGGGTCAGTTCTACGCCAGCCACAACAACTTCCCCGCGGCCATTGCGCGCTACCAAACCGTGGTGGACACCTACCCGCTGTTCAGCCACATGGACGACACGCTGATCGGGATCGGCGACGCGTATGAGGCCGAGGCCCGCGTGGTGCGCTCGCAGGTCAACATGCCGGAAGGCCCCAAGGCCAAGCTGGAGCAGGAGTACGACGGCAAAGCGGCCGCCGCGTACCGTGAGGTGGTGCTGCAACATGCCGCCGCGCCGCACGTGGAAGACGCCAAGGACCGGCTCGCCTCCATGAACCTGCCGATCCCGCAGCCGACCGCGCAGCAGGTGGCCGCCAGTGATGCGCTGGAAGGCAGCCGCGCGCAGTACACGATGCGCAAGCGGCTGGAGCTGTTGATCGTCCGCAAACCGGACACCGTGACGGCCGCCCAGCTCGGTGCGCCGCCGCTCGAGGACGCCAAGCCCACGGTCGCCCCGGCCATCGTTCACCAGATTGAGGCTGACTACGCCACAGCCTTCAACCCGGCCGCCGCGCAGCCGGCCAAAGAAGCGGCAGCCGCAGCGGCAGATAGTACCCCTGCCCCGGCGCAGCCAACGCCCGCACCTGCGGGTGCCAGCGGCGCGTTAACGCTGTCTGACGTAGGAAACACCACCGAAGGCGAGCGCTCCACGGG
>CAXTRU010000471.1:0-2640 GCA_964246665.1 uncultured Acidobacteriaceae bacterium | reverse complement strand
TCGTCATTCTGAACGCTCCGCCGAACCCGCCCGCAGGGTCTGGCGGTGCAAGCTCCACGGCTGCACGCGCCGGCGCAGCCTCGCCCGCAGCTGCTGCCGCATCAGCAGGAACCCCACTCAACCTATCCGCAATGGAAATCCGCATCGATCCCAAGGCGGAGTGGAATCAGATCTACCACGAGGTGTGGCGTATTGAACGCGCATACTTCTACGACCCGAATCTGCATGGCGTCAACGCCAACGAAGAAGAGCGGCGCTTCGAACCCTACGTGGCCCAGATCGCCAGCCGCACCGACCTCAACTACATCCTGC
Organism: uncultured Acidobacteriaceae bacterium; assembly: GCA_964246665.1. GTDB lineage: Bacteria > Acidobacteriota > Terriglobia > Terriglobales > Acidobacteriaceae > Granulicella. Next base: position 2,328 of record CAXTRU010000471.1, on the reverse strand, counting down.
AGGAGATGCTTTCGGGCTTTTCTGTAGGCCACCGGCGTGGCGACGGAGGCGAAAGTCCCGAAGCGCGCCGGATCGCCGGCGGCCTGCTGGGCGCGGACTACACCATCACCAACAATCGCTACTGCATCGCCAAGCTATACAACGGTGGCGATTGGAATGTGGGCGCGTCCGGTCCTCTGACACAGCCTGGTCTGAATGTGCATACCGGTGACTGCGTGCTCGCCATCAATGGCCAGGAGGTAACGGCAGCCATGGACATCCAACAGCCGCTCGAAGGCACCGCGGGCCACGCTGTCACGGTGCGCCTGCAGCCTGCGGGCGGCGGTGCGCCACGTGATGTCATCGTCATCCCCGCACGCACGGAAGCTAACCTGCGCAACTTCGATTGGATCGACGAGAACATCAAGAAGGTCGATCAACTCTCCGGTGGCAAGCTCGCGTATGTGTACCTGCCTGACACCGCACAAGGCGGCTTCACCAACTTCAACCGCTACTACTTCGCGCAAACGGAGAAGCAGGGCGCCATCATCGATGAACGCTTCAACTCCGGCGGCCAGGTGGCGGACTACATCATCGAAGCGATGGAGCGGCAGCTGCTCAGCTACTGGTCACCCCGCTACGGCGCTATCGATCGCACACCAAACGAAGCGATCTATGGCCCCAAGGTGATGATCGCGAATGAGTTCTCCGGTTCCGGCGGTGATGCCATGCCGTATCTGTTCAAGCGGCAGAAGCTCGGGCCACTTGTAGGCAAGCGCACCTGGGGCGGCCTGGTCGGCATCGGCGCCATCCCCATCTTGATGGACGGCGGCACCGTCACTTCACCGTCCTTCGGCCAGTTCTCGCCTGAAGGCACATGGGACGTGGAGAACAAGGGCATTGAGCCGGACTTTCCCGTGGAGCAGGATCCCAAGGCCGTTGCTGACGGGCATGATCCGCAGTTGGAGAAGGCAGTGTCGCTCGCCATGGAGCAGCTGGCCAAGCAGCCTGCGCCCGAGCCGCATCGGCCCGCGTACCCGAACTACCACAAATAAACAGCAGAACCTTCAACCACGTATGAGTCCCGGGCAAGCGTCTTTTGCCTGGGACTTCGGTTGTGTCCACGCCTGCCTCATCGCCTCTTGGTAAAGTAAGCCGTTCCTTTCAACGGTCTCCAAAGAGCTTTGCTGTTGTTTGCGGATTGCCCGCTGGATTGGCGACACGCCCCATAGACTAGGGGGTGTGCACGACCGCTCGACTGCCTCTTTCTCAACGCTTGCCAGCGATCGACGCGAGGTCGCGGTTCATCTGGCTGAGACGTTGGCCGATGAGTGGTTCCGGGGACCGGACACGAACGTGGGTGAACCTCCGCTGGTTGCGCTCGCGAGTCTGCGGGCGAACGGGTTGTTGCTCGCGCCGCTGCACAGCAACTTTGGCGGATTGGGACTTGGCACAGAGATCGGTGGACAACTTCCTTTATTGCGGGTGCTCACCGCGTTGGGTGGCGCGGATCTTGCGCTGGGCCGGCTGTATGAAGGCCATGTCAACGCGCTTATCCTGATTCAAACGTACGGCTCACCGCAGCAGATAGCCGCATCCGCGGATGCCGCGCATGCGGGTATGCTGTTTGGCGTGTGGAACACGGGCGAGCCGCGGCCCATGCACCTTGAAGAGCATAAGGGTGCGTTGGTCTTGAAGGGCTGCAAGACCTTCGCCACGGGTGCCGCCTTCGTGCAGCGTCCCATCGTCACCGCGGAACGCAATGGGTGGCAAATGACGCTGCCGCGCATGGAAGCACCCGAGGTTGCATCGGCTATTCGACTGGATCGCGAGTCCTGGCAGCCGCTCGGCATGGAAGGCTCAGAAAGCCTGACCATCGACTTTACCGGCGTCCCATTGTCGTCCGGCGATCTCATCGGGAGAACCGGCGACTTCTATCGCGACCCACTCTTTCGCGGCGGCGCCATCCGGTTTGCTGCGGTCCAAACAGGCGCGGTTGCGCGGCTTGCCCAGGCATTTGGGGACTGGATCATGAGTCGCGGCCGGCAGAGCGACCCGTACCAGATTGCGCGACTCGGCGAGATCGAACTTCTCGCCCAAAGCGCCGTGCTGTGGATTGAGCGCGCCGCCGCGGTGGCGGAAGCTTGCATGACGCCGCAGGCCACGGAGCGGGAAAGCAAGCGCATGGTGCGTTTTGCCAACATGACGCGCCTCGCCGTACAGCGCTCGGCGACCTCGATGATGACGCATGTGGTGACCGGCGTGGGCGCCCACGGCCTGCTGCGGCCGGCGCGCTTTGAGCGCATCGTGCGCGATCTCACGATGTATCTGCGGCAGCCTAACCCGGAT
>CAXTRU010000470.1:0-2648 GCA_964246665.1 uncultured Acidobacteriaceae bacterium | reverse complement strand
CCCATAGGACGAGGACGCCTGTGGCGTAAGCCGCGGGCGGGGCGCTCGTCAGATGTGCGTCGGCGAGCTGCTGCGGATGGGTGCAGTCGGCAGACAGAAAGAGGTCCACCGGCGCGCCGTTTTGAATGTGCTGCGTCATGTTTGCGGATGAGCCAATGGTGGGTGTGACCGTGGTGCCGGTCTGTTTTGTGATTGCGTCGGCCAGCATGGGCAACACGGGCTGGAGATCGGCGGCAGCGGCGATGTGAAGGGCGGGTGTTGTCCCGTTCTGGGACAAGGCCCAGCTCGCGTGACACCAAAGAGGGAGTGCAAGGGCGAAGAAAAAGCGGCATAGTAGCAGGGAGTGGACTACAGCGTCGGTGACGGTACGGTAGGCTGAAGGAAGAGATGAGCCCGGACGCGGCAATATCGATTTCACACGTTTTGAGATGCATCGGGTGCGACACGCGCATCGAGGCAGCGGATGCGGCGAGCAACTTTCGTTGCAAACGCTGCGGGAATTTGTTTGAGATCGAGTACCCATGGAGTGAAAGCGCTGTACCAGCTGAAGGCTTCAGTTGGAAACCGAATGCGGGTGCACTGAAGCATCTTTGGGAGGAGCGGCGGACCTCCACCCAAGGCGTGGACCAAAGTGGCGTTTGGAGGTTTCGCGACCTGCTGCCCATCGTCGCGGAAGAGCGCATCGTCACGTTGCGTGAGGGCAATACGCCCTTATACGAAATGCCCAGATCGGCAGAAGCACTAGGTTTGAACTGGCTTTTGGCGAAGCACCAGGGCATGAATCCGACGGGTTCTTTCAAGGATTGCGGGATGACGGCCGCCCTCAGCGTGGCTGCCGCCAGCGGCTTCGAGTGGGTGGCGTGTGCGTCCACGGGGAACACTTCGGCGGCAATGGCGGCGTACGCGGCGCGTGCCGGCCTGAAGAGTCTCGTACTGATTCCGGAAGGCAAGATCGCCTGGGGCAAGCTGTCGCAGTCCATGGACTATGGCGCGCTTACGGTGCAATTGAGAACAGACTTCGACGGCTGCGTGCGTGTGATCGGCGAGTTGATTCGCCGTGCGCCGGTGTACCTGCTCAACTCGGTCAATCCGTACCGGCTCGAAGGTCAGAAGACGCCAGCATTTGAGTTGCTCGAACAGTTGGACTGGCGTGTCCCGGACCATGTGATCGTTCCTGGCGGAAACCTGGCGAACTCTTCGGCGCTGGGCAAGGGCTTCGCGGAGCTGAAGCAACTGGGCTTTATCCGGCGTGTGCCGGCCATCAGTGTGGTGCAGGCGGAAGGCGCTAATCCGCTGTATCGCGCGATGCACGCCAATGGCGGTAGCAGCCTGGAGCCGGTTGTCGCGGAGACGCGGGCCTCGGCCATTCGTATCGGCAATCCGGCGAGTTGGAAGAAGGCCGTGAAGGTGCTGTTAAGCACTGGGGGCTGGTGTGAGCAGGTAAGCGAGCGAGAGATCGCGCTCGCCAAAGCCGAGATCGGCGCGGAAGGCATTGGCTGCGAGCCGGCCAGTGCGGTCACGTTGGCCGGACTAAAGAAGCTGATCGCCGATGGTCGCGTTGGGCCCGAAGAGACGGTGGTGCTTTTCCTGACCGGCCACACGCTGAAAGATCCCGAGTACACCATTCAGTTCCACCGCGGAGAGCTGTTCCAAGGCGCGGCGGGCGCTGAAGCGGCGACCGAGTCGGCAAGTGCGCGGCTTCGTCGCGAGCCCATGGTGCTGGATCCGGAGGTGGATCATGTTCTGCGCGCCCTGGAGTCCGTTGGGCAGCTCGCGGGGCGGCCGGCGTGAGGGGGCACACACATGGACGGCAGGGCGGACTACGACTGACGCTGCCGGCGACCTCGGCCAACCTTGGTCCCGGGTTCGACGCTGTGGGTTTGGCGTTTTCGCTGACGCTGACCGTAGAAGCGCATCCGGCGACGCAGGACAGCGTAACGGCTTCAGGACGCGACGCCGCAACCTGCGGTGCGTTGGAGCAAAACCTCATCCTGGATAGCTATCGGGCAGCGATGAAGCTTGGGAAGCATGATCCCATTCCCCTTGCGCTTCAGGTGGAAAATGAGATCCCGCTTGGCATGGGATGTGGTTCAAGCGCAGCCGCTCGGCTTGCCGGCGCTGCGCTGGCGCGTCACTTTGGTGCGTTTGCCTGGGACGATGCCGAAGTGGTCGCAATCGCCAGCCGCCTAGAGGGTCACCCGGACAACGTCGCCGCATGCTGGTTCGGCGGATACACCGTAAGTGTTTCCCATAAAGACGGCGTTGCGGCAGCAACCTTCGGGTGCGACGGAACGTGGCAGCTGCTGCTGGCTTTGCCGGAGGCTGGGCTGGCAACCGAAAAGGCACGTGGCGTGTTGCCGGACAGCTACTCGCGGGAGGATGCCGTCTTCAACGTCCAGCGAGCGGCCTTGTTAACCGCGGCTTTCGCGCAGGAGCGCCTGGATCTGCTCAAGGTCGCGATGGAGGACCGTCTGCACCAACCAGCACGCAGGCAGGTGTGTGGGCTTCTCCACCATCTGGACGTCCTACAAAGCGCTGAAGAGTTTGCCGGTGTTGCCCTGAGTGGCGCGGGTCCGGCGCTGCTTACCGTTCTAAGCGAACGAGCGACGCTGCATGCCGCAGAAGCACGCTTGCGGAAGGTGCTGGGA
>CAXTRU010000469.1:0-2649 GCA_964246665.1 uncultured Acidobacteriaceae bacterium | reverse complement strand
TTAGGGTCGGGTGGCGCCAGGTAGGAGCGGGCGATGGGCGCGCCGAGGTCGTCGACGACGGCCCAGAGGCGTTTGGGGTTGGAGGGCGCGACGGCGATGCCGATCTTGCCAACGAAGCCGTCGGTGGGCAGGCCGTCAGTGAGGGGATGCCAGGTGTCGCCGCCGTCGGTGGATTTGTACAGGCCGCCGCCGGGCATGTTGCTGGGCGCGTAGACCGACCACGGTGGACGGCGGGTGGCCCAGAGCGAGGCGTAGAGGGTGCGCGGGTCGGAGGGGTCGAGCGCGAGGTCGATGGCGCCTACGTTTTCGGGGTCTTTTTCGAAGGCGAGGATCTTCTTCCAGTGCGCGCCGCCGTCGGTGGAGCGGAAGACGCCGCGCTCGGGGTTGGCTTTGTAGACGTGGCCGAGGGCGGCGACGAAGACGCGGTTGGGGTCGTGTGGGTCGACGACGATGCGGCCGATCTGGCGTGTTTCGGTAAGGCCGATATGGTGCCAGGTCTTGCCGGCGTCGGTGGACTTGAAGACGCCTATGCCGTAGCTGTGCTGGGAACGGATGTCGGGCTCGCCGGTGCCGACGTAGATGGTGTTGGGGTCGGAGGGGGCGACGGCGATTGCGCCGATGGAGCCGATCGGGATGCCGGTGTTTGGGTCGTCGGCGATGGGGAACCAGGTGCGGCCGGCGTTTTCGGTCTTCCAAAGACCACCGCCGACCGAGCCCATGTAGAAGGTGTCGGGTTGTGAGGGGTGCCCGGCGACGGCGTAGGTGCGGCCGCCACGCATGGGGCCGACGTCGCGCCAGTGGAGGCCGGTGAGCATCGACGGCGGAACAGGTTCTTTCTCAGCTCGCGCGGACGCCGCGACGGTGAGGAGTGCGGGAAGAAGAAAGGTGACTGCTTTGCGGCTGCGTCGGGACGTAGTGTGCATTCAGGGCTGCTCCTGCTTAGAACTTGGGTTGCGGGTGCGTTGGGCCGGATCAGAAACCTACAAGACGGGCGGTGAGTTGAATGGTGCGCGGGCCGCCGAACTCGGCGACCCCGGGCGCGTACAGCGGTTGCCCGGCGGAGAAGACCGGATGCTGTGGGTCGCCGAAGATGTCCAGGGCGTCGGGGCCGAAACGGCGGTTCCCTGCACCGGTGATGTTGAAGACATCGGCGAAGAGATCAAGATGGTGGCCTTCGCCCTTGAGCGTGAAGTCCTTGACCAGGCGCAGGTCGAGATTGCTGAAGGCGGGCTGACGCAGGATGTTGCGCGGCGCTACGGAGTTGTTGAGGATGGCGCGATCGTTGTCGTCGTTGGCATCGCCTTGCCGGTCAAAGCCGAAGATGGGTGTGTACGGCAGGCCGGAGCGTGCGACGAACAGCGGGTTGAGCTTGAAGCCTGCGGGCAGATTGAAGATTGCGTTAATGTTGAGGCTTTGACGCTCGTCGCCGTTGGAGTACGCGCGTTCCCCGCCAAGCGCGAAGGGATTTAGCGCCGTGATGGGGCTGTACGGGCCCGTGCTGGAGTCATCATCACGCGTGCGCGAAAGCGTGTAGTTGACCAGCAGCTGCGAGCGACGCGAGAACGGCGCATTCGCGCTGAGCGAAAGCCCGTCGTAGGTGGAGTGCGCGTTTGAGTGCTCCACCAGCACACGCCCGAAGCCGGCGAAAGGACGCGGCGCGGTGAAGAGTGGTGTGCCGTCTGCGGGCCTGGTGGGGGGGGGGGCGGGATTGTCGGGCAGGCGGCGCGCGCGGGGCCCGGTGGGGTTGGGGGTATAGCCCAGGGTGAGCTCGAGCTTGGGCAACAGTTGGCGGTCAATGCTGGCCGCGGCCTGCGCGGAGGTTGGGTTGAGGAAGTTCGGCGCAATGCCGGCGACATCCGCGTGCAGGGTGCTAAGGCCGGCGGGTGCGGCACCGAGGGCATGCGGAGAGGATGTGTTTGCACCGGTGAGCGTCAGCAGTGTGGGATCGAAGTAGCTGTCTACCGTGATGGTTTGCGTGCCGCTGTCGGTGAAGACGGGGTGAAAGAACGTGGCCGGGGTAGTGGCTGCGTAAAGACCCGAGGAAAGGCGCACAACAGTTTTCGGGTCAGGGTTCCAGGCAAGCCCCACGCGAGGCTGCACCTGGCGCAGGTCGTTGGGGATGCGTTGCGTGGTGGTGACGGAGGCGTTGGGGTAAGGCGGTTGTGGGTGCCACTGCGCATCCCAGCGCAGGCCCGCCGTGAGATACAGCGTGGGCCGCAGCGTGATGCGTGCATCGGCATACAAGCCGAGGTGCTGCACTGTGCCCCGATACCGGGTGTCGCCGGTGACGAAGGTCTGTTGGAAGCGGCGCGGCTTGTTGCTGAGCAGGTCGCCAAGCGAGTTGTAGTCGAGGCGACCGTTGATGTTCAGCTCCTTCTGCTCGTAGGAGGGCTCAACGCTGAGGTCGCCCCCAAGCGTGAACGCATTGCGTCCGCGCGTGAGCGTCATGTCGTCGCGAAGCTCTGTGCGTTGCGCAGTGTAGACGTGCTGGCCCGCTGCCGAACCGCCAAGGATGCCGAAGCCGTTGACGAACTGCTCAGGCGCCGTGGAGTTTGGGCGAAGATTGCGATGATCGCTGCTCCAGGCGATGACGGCGTTGTTGAATAGATTGCTGCTGATTACGCTGCTGAGGGCGGCACGGCTTGTGAG
>CAXTRU010000468.1:0-2652 GCA_964246665.1 uncultured Acidobacteriaceae bacterium | reverse complement strand
GCTCCAAGCCGCGCACGGCCCTGAGTGCCTGGGCCTCGCCGCCGATATTACCTCCGAGCCCTCTCTGCTCGCCGCACGCGACCAAATCGTTGCCAAGTTCGGACGAGTCGACATTCTGATCAATAACGCTGCCAACAATCCCAAGGTCGAAGCCGATCCGCACGGCGAACCCAAGCAGTGGTCGCGCCTGGAAAACTTCCCCCTCGACGTGTGGAACGCGGACATCGCCGTCGGGCTCACCGGGGCCTTCCTCTGCTCACGCATCTTCGCGGGGGAGATGGTGAAGCGGAACCGGGGCGTCATCGTCAACGTCGCTTCTGATCTCGGCGTCATTGCGCCTGACCAGCGCTTGTACCGCAAAGAAGGTCTGCCCGAAGACCAGCAACCCGTAAAGCCGGTCACGTATTCTGTCGTGAAAACAGCGCTCATCGGTCTTACCCGTTACCTTTCCACGTACTGGACGGCCCACAACATTCGCGTCAATGCGATCTCCCCCGGCGGCGTCTTCACCTCACAGCCGGAAGAGTTCACCCAAAAGCTTCACCAGCTCATCCCGATGGCCCGCATGGCGCACAAGGACGAGTACCAGGGCGCGATCCTCTTCCTCTGCTCCGACGCGAGCAGCTACATGACCGGCCAAAACCTCATTGTCGACGGCGGCCGCACCGTGCTGTAACCCAAACTTATCTACGCGAAGATGACTCTCCTAAGCCGTCATCCTGAGCAAAGCGAAGGATCTCCGTATTCAAGCGCGAGGGCCGCAGGCACAAGCCAGCCACGAAACCGCCAAACATCATGACCGCCCACACCCAACAGCCCGAGATCCACTCCGAACATCCGCCCGTGATTCCCATCCCGCAAGACCCCTTTCTGCCCAAAGCCGCCTTGCAAAGGCTTGTCAACCGGCTTTCCGGCGGTCAGTTCCTTCGCTACCTCGGCGTTGGCGTCTTCAACACGCTCTTCGGGTATGGCACCTTCGCGTTTACCTTGTTTCTGCTCAACCACATCGTTCCCCAACGGTTTCTGTACCTCACGGTCGTTGCCGCCTCGCTGATCTCCACTCCCCTCAACATCACCGTGGCGTACCTCGGGTACAAGTTCCTGGTGTTCAAAACGCGGGGCAACTACCTCATGGAGTGGTTCAAGTGCTTCGGCGTCTACGGACTTGGCATGTTGCCGGGGCTGTTCGCGCTGTCGGCAGTCACCCGCATCCTGCAAACAGTCATTCACGCCCACGGCCCCGCGCTGCACGCCTTCCTCAACGTGTCCGCCACACACCTGCACCTCGCCGCACTTGCACGCAAGCTCTCCTCCGGCAAAGCCGCCGCCGGATACCTCGCCGGTGCTCTTGTCCAGGGCTTCACCACGATCTTCAGCTTCGTCGGCCACAAGAAGGTCACCTTCAAAGCCACGGCGCCCGCCTCCTGATTCCTCCTCCCACGTACCCTATCGGCTAAACTTGCGTAAGCTTTAGCAACAATTTTCAGGAGCACGCCCCAGAGTGAGTCAGAAGAAGACCATCTCCATCATCACGCCCTGCTACAACGAGGAAGCCAACGTCCTCAACCTGTACAACCAGGTCCGCGCGGTGATGGCCGGCATCGGCCGCTACGAGTACGAGCACATCTTCATCGACAACCACTCGCGCGACAACACCGTCGCCATCCTGAAGATGATTGCGGCCGAAGACCCCAACGTAAAGGTCATCGTCAACGCCCGCAACTTCGGCCACATCCGCTCGCCCATCCACGCCCTCATGCAGGCGCGCGGCGACGCCATTCTCGGCATCGTCGCCGATTTGCAAGATCCGCCGCCGATGATCGCCGACCTGATCGCCGAGTGGGAAAAGGGTGCCTACTGCGTGCTCGGCATCAAGCGCTCCAGCGAAGAGCCCGGCCTGATGTTCTGGCTCCGCAAGCAGTACTACAAATATGCCGAGCGCCTCAGCTCCATCGAGACCATTCAGAACTACACCGGCTTCGGCCTGTATGACCGCAAGGTAGTCGAGCTCGTCCGCCAGTTTAACGATCCGTACCCGTACTTCCGCGGCATGATCGCCGAAATCGGCCTGCCCACCGTCAAGCTCCTTTACGACCAGCCCGCCCGCAGGTTCGGCGTCACCAAGAACAACTGGTACACGCTCTACGACATCGGCATGCTCGGGGTGATCAACTATTCCAAGGTGCCGCTGCGCATGGCCACCTTCGCCGGCTTCGGTGGTGCCCTGCTTGCGCTTCTCATCGCGATCGGCTACTTCATCGCCAAGCTCGCCTTCTGGAACACCTTCGATGTGGGCGTCGCGCCCATGATCATCGGCCTCTTCTTTCTGCAGTCCATCATGCTGGTCTTCCTCGGCGTCATGGGCGAGTACGTGGGCGCCATCTACACGCAAATCCAGCACCGTCCCTACGCCGTAGAACTGGACCGCATCAATTTCGACAAGCCGTTCAGCTATCCCCGCGCCGAACCGGTGATGCTCGCCGGCCTCACCGCCGGCAACCCGCTCACCATGCCCGCCCCCGGCGCCGACGCCCCACCCTCGCCCAGCTAGGGTCTTGTCTCGTTGTCATTCCCAAAGGGAATCTGCAATTGCAGCGCGAGTGCCGAAGCACAAGCCGTCACACCGACCACCGACCACCAGGAACCGAGCAC
>CAXTRU010000467.1:0-2660 GCA_964246665.1 uncultured Acidobacteriaceae bacterium | reverse complement strand
GCCCGATGCAGGCGAGCAGAACGGCTGTAGCAGCGAAGCTGATCAGCACCACCGCGCGCAGGCGATCGTCCATGAACGAATCGTTCAATTGCTGTTGCAGCGGAGCGATGGCGTACACGGAGCGGCCCGGCTCCACCGTGCGTAGTTTGCGGCGCAGGGTGTCTGCCATCTGCGCCGGGTCGCCGGCCGTCCGCACAAGAAAGACAGGCGCCGGTTCCGGAGCGCTGAAGCATGTGTAGGCTGTAGGCGCTGGGGCGCTGTTGACGCCCTGTTCACGCGCATCCGCCACCACACCGAGGATGCGGCCCCCCGAGGTCAAGCCTCCATCTGCCGCAACGGCGAGCATGTGGCCAAGGGGCGAGGTGTCCGGGAAGAAGCATTCGGCAAAGCTGCGGTTGATCACATACTCCGTCTGGCTACCCATGGTGGTGGGTGTCGGTCGGCAGCTTTGGCCGAGCAGAAGCGGAATATGCATGGCGTCGAAGTAGCCTTCTGAGATGAAGCGACCTTCCGCCAGCAGCTGTTGTTGCGCTCCTGTCTGCCCATCGCGACGAAAATCTACCTGGTACTTGCCCGGCACGCCGGGCATCGACGAAGTCGTCGCGGCGGCCTCCACGCCCGGGATACTGCGCAGCGCATCCAGCGTTCGATTGATCCGTTGCGTAAGCCGGCCCATGTCCATGGTTTCGCCGTACGAGCCCGTGATCCGAAACGTGAGGACACGCGTGGGATCGAAGCCCGGCTCCACACGCCCGAGTTCCTGAAAGCTGCGCAGCAGCAAGCCCGCACCTGTGAGCAGCACGACCGCAAGCGTGACCTGCACGCCCACCAGCAGCCACTGCATGGGACTGCGCGCGGCACTTTGCGTACGCGCCGAGGTCGCCAATGATTGCGCTAACTGCCGTCGTGTTCCGCGTAGCGCAGGGTACAGGCCGCAAAGCAGCGTCGTAGCCACCGCACACAGAAGCGAGTAAACAACGATGCGATGGTTGAGAGTGATCTCCTCTGCGCGGGGCAGTGTGCCGGCCAGCAAGCGGAACAGGTGCACGATGACGGCCGCCACAACGAGGCCGAGCAGCGAGCCTAACAGAGCCAGCAAAAAGGTCTCCGAGAGCAGTTGCGCCATCACGGTGTGTCGGCTTGCACCCAACGAGAAGCGCACCGAGATCTCGTGTTCGCGGTCTGCGGTGCGAGCGAGCAGAAGCGCGGCAATGTTGGAGCAAGCGATCATCAGCAGCAGCGAAACCGAACCGTACAGCAACCACACGGTGCTCCGGATGTTGCCGACCGTGGTCTCCTTCAAAGGCGTGAGGTCAACACGCAGATCGGCGTCCGTGGCAGGGAACTGGAGCCCAAGCTGATGCTGCACGGTGGTGAGATTGGCAAGGCCCTGCGCGGCGGGGACGCCGGGACGAAGACGCCCGATGACGGTGTACCAGGTGGCATCGCGGCGTTGTGCATAGGGCGCGTCGGGCGGGCTGATGGACCAAAGATCGACCTCGCGGTCAGGGAACAGAAACGATGGAGGCATGACGCCGATGATCGGCAGGGTCCACCGGCCGCCGTGCAATTGCTGCTGCAGGACGCCTGGATCGCCGTGGAAACGCCGTTGCCACAGACTGTAGCTGATGATTGCCGCCTGGGGAGCGCCGAAGTGCTCCTCCGCAGGGAGGAAGTCGCGACCAAGCATGGGAGAAACGCCGATGGTGGTGAGGAAGCGCGGTGCAACCAGGGCCATGGTCAAGCGCTCCGGCAAGGCGCCGGAGCTTTCCGTGAGGTCGTCTTTGTAGTAGCCGCTGATGGCCGTGAACGTGGTGTTCAGCCGATTCCAGTCTTCCAGTCGAGTTGGAGCGACGAAGTGATTGGCATCGTGCTGGCGATCGTTGCGCTGCGTGAGCACGACCAACTGATCGCTCCCTGGGTAGGGCAGCGGGCGAAGAACAACTGCATCCAGCACTGAAAACATCGCGCTGTTGGCCCCGATACCGAGCGCAAGTGTGAGGACGATGGCGGCGCAAAAGCCTGGTGCGTGCTGCAAGAAGCGCAGTGCGGATTTGGCATGGAAGCGAAACGCTTCCCACAACGGCACATGGTGAGCCACGCGAGCGTTCTCCTTCACTTGGGTGGGGCCGCCGAAGTCGAGCAAGGCCTGCCGACGTGCCTCGGCAGAGCCATAGCCCTTGGCCACATATCCTTCAGTGAGGGCATCGAGGTGGAAGGCGACCTCGTCCTCGAGCTGTTTGTCGGTGCTGTGCTTTGGTGTGCGAGGCATTACGCGTTCTCCGACGTTGCATTGAGGATCAGGCCGATGGCGTTCGCCAAGCGATGCCAGTTGGCCTCTTCGGCCACAAGCTGCCGTTTGCCCTTGGCGGAAAGGCGATAGAACTTCGCCTGTCGGCCGTTGTCCGACGCGCCCCACTCGGCAAGCAGCCACCCGCGGGCCTCCAGCCGATGCAGCGCCGGGTACAGCGATCCTTGCTGCACATTGAGCACGTCCTGCGACGTGGCGCGGATGCGCAGCGAGATGCCGTAGCCATGCACGGGCCCGAGCGCAACGGTCTTGAGGATCAGCATGTCGAGCGTGCCTTGCAGCAGATCGGCTTTGGATGGAGGCATGCGGTCTCTCTCCTAGATGATCTACACAATGAAGCCGTATGGGT
>CAXTRU010000466.1:1968-2665 GCA_964246665.1 uncultured Acidobacteriaceae bacterium | reverse complement strand
CATTGACCGCGGGGCGTTGGAGGAGACGCGCATCGGCCGTGGGACGAAGATCGACAACCTGGTGCACATTGGGCATAACTGCCGCATTGGGAAAAATGTGGTGATTGCGGCGCAGGTGGGGATTTCCGGGTCGTCTGTGGTGGAGGATGGAGCGATTCTGGCGGGGCAGGTGGGTATTTCCGACCACTGCCACATTGGGCCTGGGGTGATTCTTGGCGGGCAGGCCGGGGTGTACCGTGGAAAGACGGTGACGGGCTCGGGTGAGGTGTTTGCGGGGACGCCGGCAGAGCCGCTGCGGAATCAGATGAAGTCGCTGGCGCGGTTGCGGCGGTTGCGGTAGGGAGCGGTATGGCGGTTGTAGTTGTGGGCGGGCACTCGCGCAATATTGGGAAGACGAGCGTGATGGCGGGGCTGATCGCGGCGCTGCCGGAGCTTGCGTGGACGGCGGTGAAAATCACGCAGTACGGGCATGGGATTTGCTCGGCGAACGGCGAAGCGTGCGATTGTGCCACGGCAGACCACACGATTGCGGTGAGTGAGGAACGGAGCCGGGAGAGCGGGACCGATTCGTCGCGGTACCTGGCGGCGGGGGCGGTGCGTTCGTGGTGGGTGCGCACGCAGCAGGGTGAGTTGCATGAGGCGATGCCACGGGTCCGGAAGATCCTGGCGGATGTCGAGGCAGGGTCAGGAAACGTGG
>CAXTRU010000466.1:0-1958 GCA_964246665.1 uncultured Acidobacteriaceae bacterium | reverse complement strand
TGATTGTGGAGTCAAACAGCGTGTTGCGCTTTTTGCGGCCGGACCTGGCGTTGAGTGTGCTGGATCCGGCGGTGGAGGACTTCAAGCCGTCTGCGCTGCGGTACCTGGACCGGGTAAATGCGCTGGTGGTTCCGGAGGGCGCGGCCGTAGAAGGTGGGTGGCAAGGTGTGTCGCCGGCGCTGGTGGCGGGCAAGCCAAGGTTCACGTTTCAGGCGCCGCAGTATGTGACGGCGGCGTTGGTGGCGTTTGTGCGCTCGGCTGTGGTGGGGGCGTCGGTGGCTCGGGGTGTTGTTGAGGTTTGAGCTGTGAGAGGTTGAGGTCTGAGGTTACGGGTGTTGTTCAGCTTTGAGCTGTGAGGGTTCGAGCGGCAGGTGTTCCTGCATTTCTGAGCGGCTAGAGGCTGCGGACCGGGAGCTGCATGAGGTCGTAGGCGAGGCCGACCTCTTTTTGCACGAAGGGCTCGGCGTAGCGCACGCCGGCGAGCAGGCCGAAGTGGCGGGCCGTGCTGTACATGCGCTCGCGGATGTCGTCTTCGGGGACGAAGAGGCCGGAACCGGTGGGCTGGGCGCCGTATTGGGAGCGGTAGGCGAGCAGGGCTTGCTGGCGGGTCTCGATGTGCGGGGTGATGTCGACCACAAAGGTGGGGCGGACGTCGGCGTAGAGCGAGGCGTACAGGATCTTGAGCGGGCGGTGCGGGGCGCCGTGTTCGGCGGGTAGGTCCAGCGACGCCAGGCCGGCGAGGAAGCAGGCCTCGTAGCCAAGGGTGGCCGAGGTGTAATGGTCGGGATGCCGCCCCTGCCAGTAGGGCAGGATGACGACGCGGGGGCGCAGCCGGCGAAGGACAGCGGCGAGCTTGAGGCGGTTTTCCAGCGTGTTCTGGACATTCGAGTCGGGCAGGTCGAGCTCTTCGCGGTGAGCGACTTTGAGGATGCGGGCCGCCTCGACAGCTTCGGCTTCGCGCTCGGCTGCCGAGCCGCGCGTGCCGCCTTCGCCGCGGGTGAGGTCGAGGATGCCGGTGTGGGCACCGAGCGCCTGCTGCACGAGCAGGGTGCCGCCGCAGGTCTGCTCCACGTCATCGCGATGGGCGGCGATAGCGAGGATGTCAACGGTCGGATTGTTCTTGGGAAGCGATGACGAGGGCATGGCACTCCTGGAGAAAAGCGATGGCCAGATCTGGGGTGCAGATCTGGCCGTTGAAGCCGCTTGCCCACAACGGGCTGCTAGTTCGCCTGGTTGGTGCTTGCGTCCATGTAGGCCACGTCGAGCACGGTGCCCTGGAGGATGATGTTGGTGTTGTCGATCTCGGTGCCCGCGGCCGGGGTGGTATTGAAGGCTGGGTCGTAGTTGTCGGTGATGGCTCCGCCCGTGTAGAAGGCGTGGATCTGACCGCCATAGGCAGTGAAGACTTTGTGGTAGCTCTGTACCCAGCAAAGGCCGGTGAGGTCGCCGTAGTAGTACAGATTGCCGTTGGTGTTGGGGTAGGGCACCGTGGCAGAGCCACCCGGGGTGACGGCCGGCAGCACAGTGGCCGTGGGCGTCGTGCTGCCCAGGTTGATCAGGGTGAGGCAATTGATGTTTTGCCCCGTGTGGGCGCGTTCGCCGACGGCGCAGTTGGATGAGCCGATCCATAGGGTGTTGTCATCGGCCAGCAGCATGCGGGTGTGTGTGCCGTCCGAGATGGAAACCGGCTTGCCGGGGACGTCCGTCGCCAGCGGCATAACGGTGAGGAAGCCGGTGAACAGGCCATCGGCGGCGGGCGTGGTGCCAAGCGCACCGGAAGCACCGGGGCGGAATAGCGACTGGCCGGAAAGGTAGAGGTTCGTGCCATCCGAGACTGCAGCGGTGACGCCCCCCGGGATCGGGATGGGGTTGGCGACAGGGAGCGACGCCATGGGATTGGGGTACGTGGCGGAGGTCGGGATGTTTCAGATGGAGCCCCGGTTCGGCGAGATCTACGG
>CAXTRU010000465.1:1095-2665 GCA_964246665.1 uncultured Acidobacteriaceae bacterium | reverse complement strand
CCTTTGGGCAGGGCGTCGCGCCTACTTCAAACGTACTGAGCGGGCCCTATGGATTGCGAGCCGGGTGGAGCCTTTTGCTGTACTTCCTGCTCACAGCCCTGCTTGGGTTCACGTTGTTTGTGGGGCTGTTTAAGGCCACGGGGCGGTATGCCGAGTTCCAGCGCGAGAACCAGCAGGCGCGTGTCGCGGCAAGCGATGCCAAGGCCGCGCACACCGTCTACACGCCCGCACCGGCACAGGTTTCCGGCACATTGCTGAGCGAGACCGCGCAGGCCGGCGCGGTGCTGCTGGCAGCCCTTGTGCTGAGCTTCCCGGAAAAGCGTCGCTTTGGCGTGTATGGACTTCGCTCGCGGTACTTTGGCGATGTTTTGCCGGGTGCGCTATGCGGTCTGCTGGCGATAGGCCTCCTGGTGAGCATCCTGAGCGCGCTGCATCTGCTGGTGTTCGATGGGCAGACCCTCCATGGCTCGGCGGCTCTGCGCTTCGGTGCCGAGTGGCTGCTTGCCTTTGCGCTGGTGGGTGTGTTCGAGGAGTTCCTTTTCCGCGGCTTCATCCAGTACACGCTGATGCGCGGGCTGCTGGGTCTTGGTGCAAAGCTCTCTCCCCTGCACGCCAGGCGCACTGCCTTTTGGATCGCGGCGCTCGTGTGGTCCTTGCTGTTTGGCAGCACGCATTTGGCCAATGCCGGCGAAGATCCCATGGGCATCGTGATGGTGTTTGTGGCCGGCATCCTGTTCAGCTATGCGCTTTGGCGCACGGGGTCGCTGTGGTGGGGTGTGGGCTTCCACATGGCATGGGACTGGGGCCAGAGCTTCCTGTTCGGCGTACCCGATAGCGGCGTGCTTTCGGCCGGCAGGCTTTTCACCACGCACGCGCGCGGCAACCCTCTGCTTTCCGGCGGCGCGACCGGCCCGGAAGGCAGCGTGTACGTTGTGCCCGTGCTGCTGCTGGTGGCGGGGGTGATCCGGTTGCATCCAAGGCGGGAGTTGCCCGGGGTGGAACCGGAGTCGCTCGCGCTGGTTCCCCCTGCGGCTGCGCCGGGTCTAATCCCGTAAAATCGCGGAAGCCGCATGCGTTTTCCCGAAGATGAGCAACAGCCCGGCCCGGCCGTGGAGCAGGCGCCTGAGCCCAGGCTGTTGACCCGCTCCGACCGGCCAACTACGCCCCCGGCGGCTGCCCGCGCGCCTGAACAGGCTGCCCCACCCAATCCGCGCAGCCAACGCAAGCGCCATCACCACCGCGGCCGCCGCACCGCCGCCAGGACCAAGCACGCCCAGCGGGTCAAGGTGTGGAGTGGTGTGGCGCTTGCGGTCGTGATGCTGCTGCTTGTGGTCGCCGCAGCAATCGTCGGATACCTGCGCCATGCTGCTACGGCGGCTCTGCCGCAGTTAGATGGACAGGTGCATGCCAACGGCCTGCGTGCGCCAGTGACCGTGGCCCGCGACGCGCACGGTGTACCCACCATCACGGCGTCCAACCTGCCGGACTTGCTGTTCGCGCAGGGGTACATCACCGCGGGCGACCGGCTCTTCCAGATGGACGCGCTGCGACGGCACGCAGCGGGTGAACT
>CAXTRU010000465.1:0-1085 GCA_964246665.1 uncultured Acidobacteriaceae bacterium | reverse complement strand
CGAGGTCTTCGGCTCCGCGATGATCGAGCATGATCGGCGCCAGCGCTACCTGCAGATCCGCGCCGCCGCAGATCGCGCCATCGCGCAGCTCCCGGCAGACCAGTTTACGCAACTGGCGGCCTACGCGCACGGCGTGAACGCCTATATCGTCACACATGGCGACGCGTTGCCGCTGGAGTTTCGGCTGCTGGCCTACAAGCCCGCACCGTGGACGCCCCGTGACTCGCTGCTGGTGTCCCTGGCGATGTGGCAGGACTTGTCCACGAACTTTCCGCAGAAGATGGATCGCGAAGCGCTGAGCGCGCACCTGCCCGCTGCATTGCTGGGGGACTTATATCCCGTGGGCGCATGGCGAGACCACCCGCCAGCGGACCAGGGCCGTGATCTGACTGCGCCTCACCTCGTGGAGCAGATCCCGCTGGATCCGTCGCAATCTCGGCTGCAAAAGCCAACGACGAGTGCGACGCCGCAGGAGTTGCTGGCGGTCAGCACGGCGCTTGCGGGTACCGGGCGCTGCGAAGGCTGCCGATCGGGATCGAACAACTGGGCCGTAAGCGGAGCGCATACAGCGACCGGCGCGCCGATGGTGTCCAACGACATGCACCTGTCCTTGTCGGTGCCGGACATCTGGTATGAGGCTTCGCTGCACACCGATCTGGCGGGCAATGCAGCCAGTGGAGCGACAGCACCAAGGCTCGACGTGACGGGCTTTACGCTGCCTGGCGTGCCGTTTGTGATTGTGGGCCGGAACGCGCGTGTGGCTTGGGGCGTCACCAATCTTGGGGCCGATGTGCAGGATCTGCGCACGGAACATCTGCGCGGGGACGGCGACGCCACCGAGTACGAGCGCCCTGACGGCAGTTGGGCTGCCGTCACGCATCATGCCGAAACGATTCGTGTGCGCAACCGTAGCAATGTCGTGCTGGATGTACTCTCGACCCAGCACGCGGATGGCGCGAACACGATGGAAACGCCCGTGATCTCTCCGCTCTACCGGGGCGAGGGACGTGCGCTTTCGCTGGCCTGGACCGCCTACGATCCAACAGCCGTAAGCTCGCCCTTCCTCGGGGTGAACACGGCCGCCG
>CAXTRU010000464.1:0-2668 GCA_964246665.1 uncultured Acidobacteriaceae bacterium | reverse complement strand
GCCGGTGCCTGCACCGCCGACGCCGAAGCCGCAGCCGGCTCCGCCGCCGCCAAAGTTGACCCCGGCGCCGCCCGCGCCCAAGGCCGTAAACCTGATGGGCACCCCGGCCCACGTGCCCAACAACGACGTCCACCCCAGCGCTGTGCGCCTGGGCTCGCCGGATAACCCGCTGAAGCCGATGTCCGGCCCCGCGGTGGCCCGCGTGAACATGGGGGTCGCCGGTATGCCGGGCATGCCGGGCAGCAACAGCGGCAGCGGACCGCGCTCGGTCAGCATGGGCATGGGTTCGGGTTCGCCGAACAGCCAAAACCTGGCAGCCACGGCAGCCAAACCAATCAACGGCCTTGCCAACGGCTGCGTGGGTTGCAACGGGCCGATGAACTCCAAGGTGCGCAACGTGGCCATGACCACCGCGCCGGTGCAGCCGACCCTGCAGCAGCCGCAGGTCAAGGCGGTGGTGGCGCAGGCCAAGCCGACGCTGCTCTACAAGCCCGAGCCCGTGTACACCGAAGAAGCGAAATCGATGCACCTGGAAGGCAATGTTTCGGTCCGCGTCCGCGTCACGGCGGAAGGCACCGTGCAGGTGCTCGGCATCGTCAGCGGCCTGGGTCATGGTCTGGATCAGGCGGCGGAAAAGGCTGCCGAAGGAACGCGCTTCAAGCCCGCAATGGACGCCTCAGGTTCGCCTGTGCCGTGGGAAGGCGTGGTTACGGTCAAGTTCCAGATGAGCTAACGCAGACGGCTGCTCCTGTATGGAACAAGGAGCAGCCACCTGCCTAACCTTCAAGATGTTTTAACCGGCAGCCTCTGCCTGATTCGCACAAGCCGCACCACCCAAGGAGCCCCAACCTCATGTTGAACCGGACGAAACTCACTGCTGCCGTGACACTCGCCCTTCTAGCCGCACCGGCGATCCCTGCCGTGGCGTTCCCGATCGGCAAGAAAAAGCCGGCGCCCATTGCGGACTACCGCAAGCCTACGGCGGCACAGAATGCTCTCATCGATAAGGCCATCACGCGTGAAGCGGTGATCATCAAGACCCTGAAAGATCGGACGCCGATCGTTGAGACATACATCCAGAACATGAAGACCGATCCGGTGATGGGCCAAACGCCCGAGTCGGACGTGCACTTCCTGGGTCGCGTGAATTTCGGCAAGGTGATCAACGACACCAGCTACGCCGAAGGCTCCAAGCCGGATGAAAAAGGTGGCAAGCTCGGCCTGTTCAAGCACTCGCTCGGCTACCTGTCGGGCCTTTCGATGAACCTGCACCTCACCTACCATGAGGCGGGTTTCGTCCAAATGCTGTTGGTGGACTCAAACAGCTTCAATCGCGGCACCTACCAGTTTGCGTTCGTTCGCAATGACTTTCTCGGGACCATCCCGACCGTTGTCTTCGATGTGAGCCCGATCAAGCCGGGGGCGACCGGCCGCTTCTCCGGGCGTGTCTGGATCGAACGCAACAGCGGCAACATCGTGCGCTTCAACGGCGACTTTGCCGGCTCCGAAAAGGACATCGCGGAGTACTACCACTTCGATTCGTGGCGCACCAATGTGCAGGAAGGCCTCTGGCTGCCGACCTCCGTTTACATCGAAGAGACCGACCCCAAGAGCCCCAGCCACACCTTGAAGTTCAAGGCCGTGAACTACATCTGGGGTTACTCCTTGAAGACCCCGCCCAAGGACGCCGACCAGGCCACGCTTGAGGTCGAAGGCGCCACCGATGCCTCACAGAATGCACCGGACGTCAGCCCGTTACAGGCACAGCGTGAGTGGGTGCAACAGGCTGAAGACAACGTGGTACAGCGCCTGTATGAGGCCGGCCTGATCGACGCGCCCAGCGACTTCGACCAGACCCTGGAACTGCTGGCCAACAACATCCTGGCCTATAACAAAATCGCCACGGACCGCCCGCTGAAGGTGCGCACGCTGCTCACCGAGCCGCTCGAGACCTTGTCGGTCGGCAACACGATCCTGATCTCCAAGAGCCTTCTGGATACCACCGCGGTTCCCTCGGCGGACGGCAAGCAGGCGGAGCAGCAGGGCGACCTGAACGCTATCCTGGCCTTCCAGGTGGCACACATCCTGCTTGGGCATCACATCGACACAAAGTACGCCTTCAACGACCACCTGATGTTCCCGCAGGAGTCTGCGTTCCAGAAGATCCCGATGCACCATACGGATCAGGAAAATGTGGATGCGGCCAAGAAGGCGATCGAACTGCTCGGCGTCGCTGATCTATCGGACGGGCAAAAGTACTTCGGTCTGTATCTGCAGCAGCTGCAGGCACGCGAGAAGGGGCTGCATGCCCTGACGGATGCACAGATCGGCGACGGTCTCGTCAAGGAAGACGGCAGCTTCTGGTTGCAGGCTCTGGTGTCCAAGGCTCCCAAGCTGAACAACACGGATCTTGCTCAGCAGGCGGCCATGCCCCTGGCGCAACTTCTGCGATTTGATCCGTGGACGGACAAGGTGATTCAGCTACACTCTGCGTATGCACCCTTGCTTAGCTCACGGGACAAACTGCCCTTTGAGATCACGCCCGTTTACCTAAAGCTGGCGTACTGGCAGCCCCCCGCACCGCCGGCTGCCCCAGCACCGGCCGCCCCGGCCGCGGGTGACAACAGCCAAGCCCCCGCAGGAGCACAACCCGCGGCAACGGCCCCGG
>CAXTRU010000463.1:2462-2672 GCA_964246665.1 uncultured Acidobacteriaceae bacterium | reverse complement strand
CAGAAACCCGGCACCCACACCGCGAAGTACAAAATCAACCGCCTTGTGTACTTCGAGTTCTACAAATACGTAAACAACGCCATAAGCCGCGAGAAAGAATTGAAGCATTGGACCAGAGCCCAGAAGATCGCCCTCATCGAGTCCACAAACCCAACCTGGGAGGAGCTGATGACCGACGAACCCGACATCGTAACCGCTCCCCGAAACGCA
>CAXTRU010000463.1:0-2452 GCA_964246665.1 uncultured Acidobacteriaceae bacterium | reverse complement strand
CCCTTCGGGAATGACAAGCAAGAGTGCGTCAGGCAAGGTGTTGACACGAACGTACCCTCTTTGTCGCAAGCCTCTGCCTTCTTGTTGTCATTCCCGAAGGGAATCTGCGTTATGCCCGTACCGCCACGACGCTGAGACAAATGGAGTAGAGCATGCCTTGTTGGCCTGATATTTGGGACCGCGCTAGACAAGACCTCCCTATTGTGGAGCTTTATGGCTCTCTGTTCGCTTACATTGCCGTTACCTCTCTCTTACTCTGGGCGCCTAAGGTCCAACAACGTCGCTTGAAGTTGACCTTACGCGTGCTCGGCAGTGTCACAGCAGCACCGCTTCTGCTGATCATCCCCGCTTTTCTTTTAGGTGCAGGCCTTTCCAGCGGAAATCCACCCGCGAAAATCCGAGTGGTCAAGTCTTCAAACGGAAACGAAGCAATGCTGATCTACCACGCGGGCTTCCTCGGGCGCGATTACACCGAAGTCAAGCTGAAGCGCATCGGTTGTTGTCAGCATCAGTCTGTCTTCTGGCACAGCGGCCCGAGTTGGTTTGACGATCCAAGAATTGAATGGCTAAACGATAACCATCTCGCGATTGCGTTCCACTCGCGTCCTTCTGACCCAAGCCACTGCGTGCAGCAGTTGGCGGAGGTGTCAATCAGCTGCAAAACGCTTATGTGGCCGCAAGCGCCTAGTGACAACGTCGCCGTTCCCAGTCAGCAAGAAAGAAAGCAATAAATGCCTAACGAACAACCCAACAAAATGTGGTCAGGCCGCTTTCGCGAGCCCCTCAACCGCACCTTCGAGCAATGGCAGCGCAGCTTCCCGTTCGACTGGCGCCTCCTCCCCCACGAAGTCGCAGCCTCGAAAGCCCACGCCCGCGCCATCGCCGCCGCCGGCATTCTCACCCCCGACGAACTCCAGCAAACCCTCGACGGCCTCGACCGCGTAGGCGAGCGCGCCCTGAACTGGGCACACCGCATCAGCGCCACGAGCGGCGCCGAAGGCCAAAATGGAATGACGCTCGACTACGAAACCAGCAACGCCCAGGTCGGCGCAGCCATCGTCGCCTCCGCCCCGCAAGCCGAAGACATCCACCACTTCGTCGAGCTCGAACTCACCAAAGAAATCGGCACCCTCGCCCTCAAGCTCCACACCGGCCGCAGCCGCAACGAACAGATCGCCACCGACATGCGCCTCTTCGTCCGCCAGGCCATCGACACCACTACATCAGGCCTCTACGCCTGGCTGGACGCCCTCCTCACCCTCGCCGAGCAGCACACCACCACCCTCATGCCCGGCTACACGCACCTCCAGCGCGCCGAACCCGTCCTCCTCGCACACTGGCTCCTCGCCTACGTCTCCATGCTCGAGCGCGACCTCTCCCGCTTCGCCGACGCACGCACCCGCTTGAACTTTTGCCCGCTCGGCTCTGGTGCCATCGCCGGCGCCACCCTCGCGCTCGACCGCACCATTGCCGCGCAAGCCCTCGGCTTTACAGCCCCCACCACCAACAGCATGGACGCCACCTCCGACCGCGACTTCATGCTCGACTTCGCGCAAGCGGCCAGCACCCTCGGCCTCCACATCAGCCGCTTCGCCGAAGAGCTCACCCTCTACGCCACCGCCGAGTTCCACTTCGTCGACCTCCCCGAAGCCTTCTCCACCGGCAGCTCCGCCATGCCGCAGAAGAAAAACCCCGACCTCACCGAACTCGCCCGCGGCAAAGCCGCTCGCCTGCTCGGCGCCAGCACCGCCCTCAGCACCCTCATCAAAGGTCTCCCTCTCGCGTACAACAAGGACCTCCAGGAAGGCCAGGAGCAGATCTTCGACGTAGCCGACACCCTCGCCGGCCTGCTCAGCGTCCTGCCCAACTTCACCCGCGCCCTGAAGTTCCGCACCCCGCGCCTGCAAGAAGCCGCCACGCACGGCTATCTCAACGCGATGGCCGCCGCTACGTATCTCTCCAACAAAGGTGTGCCCTTCCGCAAGGCACACGAAATCGTCGGCAACGCCGTTCGGCTGGCTATGGTAGAAGGGGGCCTCGACGAAGGCAAAGAGCTCAACGACCTCACGCTCGACCAGCTCCGCAACCTCAGCCCCGTCTTTGAATCAGATATCTTTCAGGCGCTGACCCCCGAAGCCACGCTCGACTGCCACGATGTCCTCGGCGGCACTGCCCGCCACCAGGTCGCGGAAGCTCTGAAGCAAGCCCGGCAGCGCCTCAACAGCCTCACCCAATCCGCGCAGGAGCGCGCATGACCACGACCGCACCTTTCCAAACCGAACCCAAACCGGAAACCGGCACGGAGCCGCAAAGCAGCGACGACCTCCCCATCCTCCTCACCGAAGGCGAGCCCATCGGCGAATCCGTCTTCGCGCACTCCACGCTCGAAGACCCGCAGCACCCCGACACACACCGCAACCCCGACGACCTCGCCCCGCCGCCCATCCCGGGC
>CAXTRU010000462.1:0-2689 GCA_964246665.1 uncultured Acidobacteriaceae bacterium | reverse complement strand
CCGTTGTAGAGGTTGTCACCCATGACGGGCGTGCCGAAGCCGTAGCCGTCAAGATGGGCGGCGACGACGACGTACTGATCCTTCAACGCGGGGTCTGAGCCGGGCAGGACGGCCAACACATTGGGTGAGCTGATCTCTTTGCTGGTGGTATGGATGTGGGCTTCAAAGACATAGCCGGGAAGATCGAAGCTTTCGAGGGGCTCTTTTGCTCCACCGGTCTTAAGGATCGCCGCGGCGTCGTGGCCGGTGCCGGCAAGAAGTTTGGTGAACGCAGCGGCGCTGAGGCGAAGGCTGGGGACGTTAGCCACCGGGCCGTTGTGGGCCGGCCGGGAGCCGGCGAGCGTGACCGAGCGAGCGTAGGCATAGGGCCAACGGGGCGGCTCGAGGCTAAAGTAAGGGTCGTCGACGGTGATGGTGGTGACGGCGCCGGCACGGGCGGCGTTGGATATCCGCTCAAAGCCAGAAGGCAGACCCTGGCGCTGAGTGCCGAAGCAGAGGACAATCTTCCCTTTGACGTCGGGCGCTGAGGCAAAAGCATCCGCGCCGCAGTAGCCACGGAAGGCGAGGGGCGCGTTGAGCGGGTAGCTGGCGGCAGAGGTGGTGATTTCCTGAAGAAACTGCAGCGGAAGATCGGGCGCGTTGTGCCGGTGGACGACGAAGGTGGTGCCCTGGGGCACGACGTCAACCTCAAGCATGGGCACGGTCTGGAAGTAGCTTCCATGATCGCCCGCGGGCTGCAATCCGGCAGCCTGGAAGCGCTTGGCCACGTAGTCCGCCGCGCGCTGGTAGGCGGCCGTGCCGGTGTCGCGGCCTTCCATGCCGTCGTTGCTGAGGGCCTCGGTGGTGTGCCACCAGGCGCGGGTGTCCGCATCGTGAATCTCATGGTCGCGGGGATGTGCCTGGGCTTGGGCGGAGGCCTTTCCCAGGGCTACGCAGAGCAGAGCAATGGAGAACCAGGGGCGCATGTGGCCTATGGTACCGGGCGGGGCATGGTATGTTTCAGACTTCCCCCCATAGAGTTTGTACAACTGCGACCAAGGTGTGGATGGCCGGATGAAGAACGTGGTGTGTTTGTTGTTGGGTGTGGCCCTGCTGGCTGCGCCGCGTGCGTGGGCGCAAAACAAAGACCCGAATGATGGTGCCGTGGTGGGAGCCGCCACGACCCTTTCGCCTGCGGACAAGGCAAACCGTGCATGGAGCGCGCTGACCGATAGCCTGGGAGCAAAGCGGGAAGACACGCGCATCCAGGCGATCAACGCGCTTTCGCTGCTGGGCGGCAATCCGAAGGCGGAAGGCCTGATTCGCGGCCTGATGCACGATGGCCAAGCCGACATTGACGTACGACTGGCGGCGATCGTGGCTGCGGGGCAGATGGACAAAGACCGCGGAACCCACGGCAGCTTCGCCAAGGATCTTCACGACCTGCTGGCGAGCGACGATCCCAAGCTGAGCTTTATCGCAGCCACGACGCTGTGGGCGTTAAAGGACACCGCCGGCGAAGATGTGCTGATCGCGACAGCCGAAGGCGAGCGTGCCAGCGACTACTCGTTTCTGAAGCGCAGCGAACACAACGCGAGCCGCACGCTGCACAGCCCGGAGGCGCTGGCCAAGATCGCCATGATGCAAAGCCTTACGATCCTGGTGCCGCCCGTGGGCATGGGCATGGGCGCATATGGGTACCTACGGGGCAGCCCCGGCGCGTCGCCGCAGGTGGACGCAATCGAGCAACTAGCCAAGGTCCACACGCCCGATGTGCAGAAATCATTACTTGTAGCGACCAAGACCAAGGATGCCGCAGCACGCATCGCCGCGGCCGAGGCGCTCTCTAAATTCGCCGGCACTGACGTGCAGGAGGCACTGTACCGGCTGCTGGATGACGACAAGCTGCAGGTGCGGCTCACCGCCAGCGCGGCCTATCTGCGGGTTGTGGGTGGGGGAACCCGGCGGTAACACGGGCGGCACGTACGGGACGTTGCTTTGAGCCAAGTCGTTCCGTGCAAGATGGCTCGTTTGCGAGGTGGCGTTCTGAGGCACTACTCAACCGTTCTGACGACATTTCCTGCGGTATCCAGAAACTGGATGACGGGATGACCACTCTCTGCAACCTTAAGCACGAGGCGCTGGCGGCCCTGACCGTCGCGCAGGATCAGCTTCGATGACCTGTCTCGGTCCCTCCCGAGAAATGCTCTCGGAATCTGGCCTACGTTTGCGTTCCGGTATGCGGCATCCTTCGCCGGTCCCTCGGGCATGACGGCTATGTGACCAATGGCAGCGAAGTCCTGTGCTTGTTCGGGCTGATCGTTCACGAAAACACCTGCGAATCGCTGCTGACTCTCTTGCACGCCCAAGAGCTGGACTACCTGATCCTGGTGATAGCGATCAGACGTCAGACTGCCTCCGCTGGTCGGCTGCCCGTCAACCATCTTCCCGCTGAAGATCAGGCCGCCGTTCTCTCCACCTTCGTCGTTGTAGAACAACATACCCGCCTGGGTTCGATCTGGACGTGCGTACTCGTCTTTTCCCCAGATGAGGCCGGGCATTCTTGCGTGACTGGATATGGCCATCCGTAAGGTGCCGTCGGGCTCCCTAACGTTGATACGTTCCACATCTAGTTGCTGAAGTTGCTTCGAGCGAGGGGAACGGGCTCCCCAACATGACGAGGGCGCCAAAGCCTAGAGTCACTACCGCT
>CAXTRU010000461.1:0-2691 GCA_964246665.1 uncultured Acidobacteriaceae bacterium | reverse complement strand
GGCCGGCGTCGCACCGGGACACAGCACATCCAGGTGCACGCTCACGGCGGGGGACGCTGGGCAATACGGGCAGCGCTCGATGGGCGCCTTCCAGACGCGCTCCTGCAGCGCAGCTTCAGCATGGCCGGTGCGCTCGCCCAGGCTCATACCGCAATGGTGCGTGCCTGTGCGACGGCAGCACGCCGGCAAGCCTGCCTCAGGGTCCTGCCCCAGTGCCACCGAGGACAGGACGATCGGCAAGCCAAACACGGCCAGCAACAGCATGGCAACATATCTGCGCAACGTCACCATTGAAGCACTTGATTCGCCCTTGCAGCAAACGCACGTGGCGGCAGCGCAATTACCGTGGCCACGGACGCCGTCGATTACTGCGCTGCCTTCGTTGCAGAAGCGGCTTCTGCGGGGCAAGCGCACTGCTGAAATACAGGGCCGCCATCCTCGGCGATGGCACACGCGTAGCCAGGCCACACGGCCTTCAGCCCATGGGCGAAGTCACCGTTGTCGCCGGCCAAAAACCAGCGCTGGTACGTTTGGCTCATCGTGTCGGTGCCGCTCTTGTCTTTGGCTAAGCGCGAGGCTACCTGCGCCACGGAGTCGGCAGAAAAGTCCGGCAAGCCATAGGCGCTAGTGAAGCGGTACTCTTCGGCCCAGGAGCTCGCCTGCGTATCGCTGGCCGCGAACACCGCGTAGTCCAGCATCACGGCCGTGTCGGGCTGCACCTTGGCCACTAGGAAGGCCGGCACATTGCCGTTCACGGGCGAGATCGACGGCACCAGCTTCGCAGGGATTGCCGCGCCCTCGGCATTGTGCAGCACTTTGATCTCGTCCATGTGCGTGTGCGCGAAGATGGCAAGCTTCACGATCGGCGCGAAATCGGTCAGTGTGGTAGTCAGGCCTTCGCTGCCGAGCTGCATCGTGGGTGTCTCCACGGGGCACATCTTCGATGGATCCTTGATGAACTTGTGAAAGCTCGCATAGGTGTCGACCCCCGGCGGGATGTGCGCCATGACCCACACATTCTGGTGCTCGCGCTTGGCGGCGACCAGCTGTTCGCGCAACCAGCTGTTTTGCGCATCCATCGCGTCGTCCACCTTGTCCGTGCCGCAGGCGCCGTAGCCGGGCGACTGGAACACATCCTGCAGCACCACCAGGCGCGTGCGGTGCATGCTCTTGGGCAGCAATACGCTGTAGTCGCCGCGATCGCTGAAGGCCTTTACGACCGTCTTGAGGTCGCCGGGCCTCGTGAAGTCTGAAGCGATGGTGTCATCTACCCGTTGAACAAAGGGGCTGTTGGGGCTCTGGTGGTAGTTGCCGCAGCCGGAATCGTTGTTGCCCAGCGCAAGGTACACGGGCACTCCCGCGAACGTCTCATGCAGGCGCGCTGCAAGAAAAGCGATTGTTTTGGCGGCAAAGGACGAAAGATCCTCCGGGGTCGCCGCGGGCACCAACGTCTTCAGGCGGCAATCGAAGTTGTGCGCCAGCAGATCGCCGCTGACGGTCACAAACAACGGCTCCGGTTGCTGCGTGTGCGCCGCGCGCAGGCTGCTTTCCAGCAAGGCCAGGGAGCTGTCCACACCACGGGCGTGGCAGGCGGTTTGCAGCTTGGCGTAGTCTTCGGCCTGCGTCAGCGAATCGGGGTCGTTCAGGATCTTCGCCCATTGCATGACGGGCGCCGCCAGCAGAGCAGGCACCTTCGCCGGATCGCGGTACGGGTCGAAGTGCAGATCGCTCAGCATCACCACAGAAACCGGGTGCGCGGCCGGAAGAAGTCGCACCGCTGTTGCCGCCGGTGCGCGCCCAAACGTCATGCCAAGCAAACACAACCAGCCAACAACGGACGTGCCCTTCATCTGTGGAAGCTAGTCTCCCTTTTTCTCTTGCGGGCCGGCACTGCAGGTCGGCTGCGAAGCACCGGCCTCGCGAAACTTCTCGCGCGCATAACCGGAGATCCACGCCGCTGTTGTGGGGAAGTATACCCGCGCAAAGGGCGCGGTCTCCTGGACGATGTACCGCGCCAGCGCCACACCGGCATACAGGCTCTGCGGGTCAAAGCGCTGGCCCACATCGTGTAGCTCATCGTGGGCCAGATCGCGCGTCTTGGCGCTGACCTTGGGGCCGAGTTGGTCGTCATCAAACTCGTTGTAGGTGCCATCCTTCAGGTGGCCCATCACCGCATCGAAGTCCGGCAAGCTCAGCGCGCTAATCGCCCACTCTTCCTGCTGCACGGGCTTCATGCGCGTCGACACACCCCAGATCGCGCCGCCCACCATGTACATCTGCGAAAAGTTCTCCAGGCCGGAGTTCTCTTCCTTGATCTGATCCAGCGCCGGCAGCACCTCCTGGTGCAGCACGATGTCAATGGCGTGCCAGTAATCCGGCGGCGGGATCGGCACACCTTGTGCATCCTTAATCTGCGCCCTGGTCAGGGCGACGGCCTTGTCTTTCAGCGTGCGTGAGCCGTACTTCAGCTCAAAGCCGTGCCACTCCCGCGGCGGCCACACCGCGCCACGTGTCGTGACGTAGTAACCGCCCAACGTGTTGCCGCCGCTGATGTCGATGATCAGGCTCTTGTAGCGGTCACGCGGCAGCACAAAGCCGAGGTTGTACTTGGCCTCGTCGGAGGCCGTGATGAACTCCGCACATAGCCCGGTCGACTGCCGCACCTTGGCCACGATCTCATCGGTGTTGCAC
>CAXTRU010000460.1:1057-2748 GCA_964246665.1 uncultured Acidobacteriaceae bacterium | reverse complement strand
CCCAGCCTCAACGCCCCAAGCGCCCCCGCCGCTCCCGCACATTCGCCCGCACAAAACTGCTCACCGCAAAGTACCCAAACAGCACCGCAAACCCTAAAAACAACCAGAAGTGCCGCAACCCCTCCGGGCCGGCCGCTGCATGGAAAACACCCCGTAAACGCCATACCCCACCGGCCATCGTCAGCGCCACAATCGCAAAGAAAACGCCCGTCACCCGCAACCAGGTCCCAGGAACGATCCGCTAGCCCGTCGAACGTGCGCAGCCCGCGGCAGGGGTCGCAACGGCGGAACAGGCGCCTGGGTTCTACGCGACACCTCGGTAGCCGCAAAGTCCCGCTGCTGCGGCGCACTTTGGCTTTGCCGCGGATCAGGCGCACTCGCCGCCTCGGCCACAGCCGCCAGAGTCTTGGCCGCATGCCGCGTGCCATACCCCAAAGCCCGTCCCAGTTTTACCGTCGGCTCCGGTCTGCTGCGAGGACACAGCCCCGGCGTCCCCGCCTGCATCCAACCGTCCCAAACAGGTGCGCGCCCCTGAAGCGCACCCACATATTTAGCCCTCAAGGACACTCAGCCAAGCCCATGAAGAACTTCATCTTTACCGTGAGCGGATTGTGCGCTGCCGTCGCCGGTTTTCTCGTTTGGAGCCGCAACAAGCAGGCCAAGCCCGTCGAGCAGCTCGCCCATCGCCTGGAAGAGGCCTGGGCCGACCACCACACGCGTGTGTAAAACCCGCTCGTAACCACCGAAGGAAACCTCCGTCAGGTCCCGGAAGGGGCATTTCCTTCGATGGCCAATCGGCGTACCCTAAAAGAATAAGTTGTACCCGTCTCTGCCGTTCCCGCCGAGCGTCTCCGGGAAGACCCATTGCGGGGTAGTCGATCGCAATCAGTCGAAAACAAGCCGGAGGTGGCGTTGAGTAAACACAACGAGCAGGTCAAAAACCTCATCCAGAAGCTCGGGGAAGCCATTCACGAGTCCGTCAGCGAATCGGAGACCATCGCCGATGTGGTGCGCGAGATCCGTGAACAGGGCTTCGATGTCATCTTAATGCTTGAGGCCACCATCGGCCTCAATCAGGTAGACAAGGACGAGGATGGGAACGAGGTCGAAGAGGCCGTGGAAGGTCCATTCACGCGCAACGACCTGAGTTTCCTGAAGAGCCTGCGCATCAGTACGGAAGAAGATTAGAAGCGAGTCTCGCTTCGATGGCAGAAAAATCGGTCGTGCCCATGCTATCTTCGGGCGTCCCCTAGCCCTCCCTTGTGCGTCAGAGGGTTGTGACCCTTCCGAGGTGGCATGACCATGAGAGATACATTGGGTGTTTTGCTCGCCGGGGGCGCCGGCGAGCGACTGTTCCCCCTGACACGCGACCGCGCCAAGCCCGCTGTGCCGTTTGCCGGTCAATACCGGATCATCGACATCACCCTGTCGAACTGCATTAACTCCGATCTGCGTTCCGTCTACATCCTCACCCAATACAAAGCACTTAGCCTCAATCGCCACATCCGCGAAGGCTGGGGCTCCGTGGTCGCCACCGAACTCGGCGAGTTCATTGAGATCCTTCCGCCCATGCAGCGCGTGTCCAAAAGCTGGTACCAGGGCACCGCCGACGCCGTCTTCCAAAACATCTATTCCATCGGCGCCGAAGAACCCAAGATTTTTATTTTTATTTCGTGCTACGAGATCTACAA
>CAXTRU010000460.1:0-1047 GCA_964246665.1 uncultured Acidobacteriaceae bacterium | reverse complement strand
ACTGATCCTTTCCGGCGACCACATCTACAAGATGAACTACGCGCTGATGATGCAGCACCACTGCGATACCGGCGCCGACGTCACGATCGCCACCCTGCCCATCGGCCCGCACGAGGTCTCCGCCTTCGGGGTCGTGGAGATCGCCAAGAACGGCGAGGTCACAGGCTTCATTGAAAAGCCGAAGGAAACCAATCTCCGCTCGCCCTTCAACCCGGACATGGTGGACGCCTCCATGGGTATCTACCTCTTCAATACCGACGTCCTGCTGCCCGAGCTCATGCGCGACGCCGAAGACCCCGACTCCAAGCACGACTTCGGCCACGACATCCTGCCCAAGCTCCTCGGCCGCTACCGCGTCCAGGCCTACAACTTCGTCGACGAGAATAAAAAGCAGGCGCTCTACTGGCGCGATGTCGGCACCCTGGACGCCTACTACGAAGCCAACATGGACATCGCCAGCTTCGTCCCAGTCTTCAACCTCTACGACCGCAGCTGGCCCATGCGCACCCGCGCCTACCAGTACCCGCCCGCCAAGTTCGTCTTCGGTGAGCCCGGCCGTACCGGCATGGCGATCAACTCCATCGTTTCGCCAGGCTGCATTGTGTCCGGCTCCGTCGTGCGCAGCTCCGTGCTCTCGCATGACGTCCGCGTGAACAGCTACGCCGACGTCGATAGCTCGGTTATCTTTTCGCACGTCAACATCGGCCGGCACTGCCGCATCCGCCACGCCATCATCGACCGCAACGTCAACATCCCGGACGGCACCGTCATCGGTTTCGACCCGGAAGAAGACAAGAAACGATACTTCGTCTCGCCCAGCGGCCTCACCGTGGTCACCCGCGACTACTCGGTCTACGAAAACCCAGTCTCCCCCGAGTTCCTCGCCCAAAACTTCTGACGCAAAGATCGCAAAGAACACGCCAAGGTACGCCACGAACCCCGTCGCGCACCTTGGCGTACCCTTCGCGCCCTTTGCGTCAGATCTTCTTGCTCGTTCCCGACAACTTACCCCGTCCGCTTCCCGAACCGGTACACCACACCGCCACC
>CAXTRU010000459.1:0-2748 GCA_964246665.1 uncultured Acidobacteriaceae bacterium | reverse complement strand
CTCCTGATACACGCTCATCTTTTCCTTGATCGCGCGCTCCATGCGGACCAGACCGATGCGGAACTGATTCTCCATCAGCTCACCGACCGCGCGCACGCGGCGGTTGCCCAGGTGATCGATGTCGTCGACCAGGCCGATGTTCTTGCGCAGCTTCAGCAGGTACCGGATGGTACCGTAGAAGTCCTCCGGGGTCAGCGTGCGCTTGTCCAGCTGCGTCGCCTCGGCGTTCTCGTACAGCTTGATGTTGAACTTCAACCGGCCCACGCGCGAGAAGTCATACTTGCGCGGGTCGAAGAACATGCCCTCAAATAGCGCGGTCGCGGTGTCCAGCGTCGGCGGGTCACCCGGGCGCAGCTTACGGTAGATCTCGATCAGCGCCTCTTCCGGCTTGCGCACGGAATCACGCCGCAGCGTGTTCGCAATGATCGTGCCCACATCGTCGCGCTCGGGGAAGAAGACCTCAAGGGTCGTCACACCACTCTGCGCGATCTTGTGCAGCTTGTCCGCTGAGAGCTCCTGGTTGGCCTCATACAGCAGCTCGCCGGTGTTCATGTCGACCACATCGGCCGCCGTGATGGCACCCTCAAACTCGCCACTCTCGACCTCTACCGACGTGATGCCCGCAGCCCGGAGATTGCGCAGCGCCGACGGTGTGATCTTCTTGCCCGACGCCAGAATCTCGCTGCCATCCGCGCCCTTGATCGACGAGGTGGTCCGGCTGCCCAGGATGTTGGTCGCCTTCCCGTCCTCGGTGATGTTCCAGGTCAGCTTGCCTTCCTTCACGTTCACGGTGTCGATCGTGTAGAAGGTCTTGAGGATTTCTTCGTCCTGGCGTAGACCGAGCGCGCGCAGAAAGATGGTGCCCAGGAACTTGCGCTTGCGGTCGATGCGGACGTACAGGATGTTCTTCTGGTCGTACTCGAACTCCACCCAGCTGCCGCGGTACGGAATGATCTTGCCTAGGAAGTAGGTACGGTTATTGGCCGTCTCGAAAAAGACGCCAGGCGAACGGTGCAACTGCGACACGATGACGCGCTCCGTGCCGTTGACAATGAAGGTGCCGTTGGCGCTCATCAGCGGAATATCGCCGAAAAACACTTCCTGCTCCTTCATGTCGCGCAGGCTCTTCACGCCCGTCTCCGGGTCCTTGTCGTAGATCTTCAGGCGAATTGTGACCTTCAGCGGCGCCGAGTAGGTCATGCCGCGCTCTTCGCACTCGGCCTGGTCATACTTCAACTGCAAACCCACCGGGTCACCGCACTTGGTGCAGAAGTCCGGCGTGTTCTTGTTGTAGGTCCCGCAGAACTTGCACAGCACATCGCCCGGATGGAAGGGGTCCGTGATGACCATGTGCCCGCACGAGATGCAGGTCGTCCTCAGGTGATTCAGGCCTTTGAGGTAGCCGCACTTGCACTCCCAATTGCCGATCGTGTAATCGACGAACTCAAGCTCAGATACATTGCGGAAGTCCGTGATGGGAAACACAGAGGTGAACACCGACTCAAGGCCGTTGTCCTCACGCTCTTGCGGCAGCTTGTCCATCTGCAGAAAGCGCTCATACGAGCGGCGCTGCACCTCGATGAGGTTGGGAATCTGAATGCTGGTTGGAATCTTGGAAAAGTCGAGACGGGTGCGAAGCGCGCGCGTTTCGGTTGTCTGGTTCGACATGCTCTCTCCTGGTGTGGTCGAGGCCTCTTTCCACACGCCCAGAACGCATCCAATGCGCCTGAAGCCGAGTTTCCAGAGGGAGCGGAGCCCGGGATGAGCGGTCTCCTCTCATTTGACTTCCGCGCCCAACAATCGGTGCATCCGCTCCTCGTTGCGGCGGCACCTGGTACGCGTATTGCTTAGTGGCCCCAGCGAAGCATTCTGCGGGGTGGAAAGGGTGGGACAAACCTCAGAGCCAGCTCAAACTCGAGGCAAAAGCGCGGGGACTGCCCGGGTCACACGCGCCACAGCACTGCGGAAAACGGGTCAAAAACACAGTCGATGGCGCAATCCGCCAGAGAACCATTCGCCCCATTTGCCGAAAACGGCAAAAACGCCCTGCGGGGCCCATTGCCCGAGGAGCGCACTTGACGACTTACGTGACTTAGCCTGCTGAGATACTTGTTTGAAACCTGGATAGTCGCCGCCTTTGAGCTTCTGCCCGTGAAGCCCAAGATTGCCGCCGTTCTTTCTCGATGTCACCTTAGATCCCGCCGCTCGGATCCAAGGTGGCCGGCTCCTTAGCCCACGCGCCCAAACGTGGGATGAACCGGAGACTGCAAGGTGTGCTAGAGTCTGCTCAAACTTGTTTCGTGGATCTTGTCTGGTGGCTGCACCCGCCTGGAGTCCCTCCCCGCTGCCGATGCAAAGCCACATGCGGGGTGGAGGTGCGTTCTTCCCAAGAGAAAGAATACACCGCGCAGGCCCCGGCGTGCAACTTTTGTTCCAGGTTGTTGAAAAGAAACGGGGAGGTCCGCATTGGACCTCCCCGTTGCGTAACAGAACTACTTGATCTCGACCGTCGCCACGCCGTCGAACTTCTTGGCGATCGCTGCCGCGTCTTCCTTGGAGATGTTCTCCTTGAGAGGCTTCGGCGCGCCATCGACCAGGTCCTTGGCTTCCTTCAAACCGAGCGCGGTCACTTCACGCACGGCCTTGATGGTGCTGATCTTGTTGGCACCGGCATCCTTCAGGATGACGGTGAACTCGGTCTGCTCAGGAGCCGCTTCGGCTGCCGCCGCGCCCGCTCCCCCGCCAGCC
>CAXTRU010000458.1:0-2760 GCA_964246665.1 uncultured Acidobacteriaceae bacterium | reverse complement strand
TCTCTGAGATGTGCACCGACACGCGCTCCCGCAATACCGCCTCAGGATCCTGCGCCACACGCGCCAGCAGCCGGCGGTAGATCGTCGCCAGCACCTCCATCGCGGGCCGCGCGTCCACGTCCAGCAGCGGGATCAGTTGGTCGGCCGCGTTGTAGTACTCCATCGCGCGGCCAATCTCCATCTGCAACATCACGCGCAGTTCCGGCGACGCCGCCCCGCTCTCAATCTCATGCAGGAAGCGGACCGTGCTCAAACCTACGAGCTCCATGTCGGACACCGCCAGAAAGATGCGCCCCGGCATCCTCACGCACATCGCGCAGGATATTGGTCAGCTGGAACGCCACACCCGTGTGCTCGGCCAGCAACTCCGCCCGTGGATCGCTGTAGCCAAAGATGCGAATGCACACCAGCCCCACGACGGACGCCACCAGGTAGCAGTACCGGTACAGCGCGTCGAAGTGCTCATAGACCTGGTACTCGCGCATCGTGCTCCCCTCAGCGGTCGATACGGCCTCGCGCACCACGGTCACGCCTTCCGGCTGCGGCTGCAGGTCCATCGTGGTGCCCGCCACAAGCTGCTCCAGCAACTCATCCGGAATCGCAAAACGCTCCTGCGTGTCGTTTAACGCCAGAAACACAGGATCGTTCGCATCGCCCTGCCCACGCGAGGCTCGCCATGCCGCAGTCCAGGCGGCCATTGCCGCGCGCCGTTCACCGAGGCTCAGCGACTCATCGTCCGACAAGTCATCGGCCTTGCGCATGAACGCATACACCGCACACATCGCGTCGGACTTATGCTGCGGCAGCACACGAAACGCCCAATAAAAGTTCTTGGCCTCGCGCTTGGCCACCGCGCGGCAATGCGCATACGCCGCTGTCACCGCTATTGTGTTTGCCTGTGTCATACCCGTCGCTCGCGCCCGTTTGTTACCCCATTGCCACCGAAGATCGAACCCAGTTTTCCCAACAACGCCCCGCCCAGCAACTGCAGCTTTTTACCCTTGCTCACCACCGGTCGCGACTGCAACGTGTTGTAGCCCTGCGCTGCAATCGCGTCCAGAATGGATAGCCCGCCCCGTACAAACAGACTCAACGTCGCCGCAAGGTCACGTTGCACACGCTCCGTGATGCGCTGACCGCGCAGCAATCGAGCCCGTGCGTCCTCCACCAAAAACTGCATCATCGCGCGGAAGTTCTCGTCGAAGCGTCGCTCCGCAATCTGCTCATCCGTCACACCAAACCGCGCCATCGCATCCGCCGGCAGATATCGCCGTCCACGGTCCACCCAGTCCGTCACGACGTCCTGGTAGAAATTTGCCAGCTGCAGCCCCGTACAGATCTCATCTGACAACGCAAACGTCTCCGCGTCGTTGTACCCCGACACCAGCAACACCAACCGCCCCACAGGGTTCGCCGAGTAGCGCGAATACCTCTCCAACGTCGCCAGCGACGCATGGTGCGTGTACACCTGGTCTTCCTCAAACGCGGAGATCAGATCGTCAAACGGCTCACGCGGCAACGCACATGCCGCAATCGTCGGCTGCAAGGCCACAAACACTGGGTGCCGCGACAATTCCGGCCGCACAAAGCACTCATGCAACATCCCGCGCCACACGCGCAATAACTGCGTCGCCACGGCTGTGTCGCCAACCTCATCGCCCAGATCATCCGACGTCCGGCAAAACGCATACACGCTATGAAAGTGCGGCTTCAACGCCTTGGGCAGAAAAAACGTTGCCACATGGAAGTTCTCATAATGCGTCTCCGCCAAGTGCTTGCACCACGCCTGCGCCTCAGCCAATGTGGGCCGCTGCATCGGCGTGCGGTACACCTCCGGTGCGCCCGTCAAAGCTCCGGACATCGTCTCCAACGCCGCACTCACGCCAGCACCTCCGCCGCCTCAGCACCCACGCCCTCAGCCTGTGGGACACCATGCGGATACACCACGGTCTTGATCTCCGGCCGCGTCCCTTCCGCGGGCCGCACCAGCATGCGCTTAAACAACACCGGCACCTCGTCGAGCGTTGCTGTGCTGGTCAAAAACGCCTCACACGCAAACCGACCCGACCCCAACAGCGCAAATGCCTTGCGCGCCGTCGCGGGCGTGTGATGGAAGCTCGCCTTCAACGTCAGATCGCTGTAATGCAGCAGGTTCGTGTCGAGCGAAATGCTGGTGCCCGCAGGCGGCCCGCCAAACAAGTTCACCACGCCCCCCTTACGCGCCATCAGCACGCTCTGCTGCCACGTCTCCGGCGTCGCCACGGCCTCAAATACAACGTCCGCACCGCGGCCTTCGGGCGTCAGGGCGCGCACCGCTGCGACCACGTCGTCCACCTCACCCACACGCACCACCCCAGCCCCCCCCAGCGCCCGCGCCGTCACCCCCTCGTCCAGCCGCTATACGACGGCGATCACGTGCAACCCCTCCAACGCCGCCGCATGCACAAACAGCAGCCCGATCGGCCCCGCACCCAGCACCACCGCGGTCTGCCCGGCACGCGCGCCGCTCTCCTCCATGCCACGCACCACGCAGGCCAGCGGCTCGGTCAATGCGGCATGCGCCATCGGCATGGCATCCGGTACGCGCAACGTGTTCTTACTCACAATCCGAGCCGGCACATGGAAGAAGTCCGCATATGCGCCGTTGTTGAACAACAAGTCATCACAAAGATTCTGCTGCCCGTTGCGGCAGAAAAAACACACATCGCAGGGCGCCGAGTTCAACGGCACCACGCGATCCCCCACCGCAAACTCCGCAAC
>CAXTRU010000457.1:1378-2780 GCA_964246665.1 uncultured Acidobacteriaceae bacterium | reverse complement strand
GGCAAGGTGACGCCCGTGGCCGCGCTCGCGCCTGTGTCCATTGGCGGCATCACCGTGACCCGCGCCACGTTGCACAACCCCGACGAGATTGCGCGGCTTGGTGTGCGCATCGGCGACTTCGTCGCGGTGGAGCGCGGCGGCGATGTGATTCCCAAAATCACGGAGGTCGTCGAGGATGCGCAACACCCGCGCGGTGACCGCGAGATCGTTTTTCCTGAGAACTGCCCCGTGTGCGGCAGTGGTTTGGTCAAGCAGGAAGGCGAGGTGGACCTGCGTTGTGTGAACGCGTTGTGCCCGGCGCGGGTCAGGGAAGAGCTGCTGCACTGGGCCTCGCGCGGCGTGATGAACATCGAGGGCCTGGGCGAGGCCATGATCGTCCAGCTGCTGGGGCAGACGCCGGACGAAGAGAAGCTTGAGGACGGCCAGCCCGTGCAGGCGCGCGAGCCGTTGGTTCGCTCCATCGCAGACCTGTACCGGCTCACGCAGGCGCAGCTGGTCTCGCTGGAGCGCGTGGGCAAGAAGACGGCGGACGCGCTTTTAGCTCAAATCGAGCGATCGAAAACGGCACCGTTGCAGCGCGTGTTGTTTGCGCTCGGCATCCGCTTCGTGGGGGAGCGTACGGCGACGTTGCTGGCTACGCACTTTGGCTCGCTGGACGCGCTGATGGCTGCCAGTGCCGAAGAGCTCGAAGCCGTAAACGAGGTGGGACCGCGTGTGGCGCAGGCCATCACCGAATACTTCGCCGAAGAAAAGAATCGCGTGCTGATTCGCGATTTGCAGCAGCTTGGGTTGTCTATGCCGGCGCCGCCGCGGCGTGAAGGCGGTGCCCTGGAAGGCAAGGTCGTCGTGCTTACCGGCACGCTGCCCACGCTTTCGCGCGAAGAAGCCAAGGAGCGCGTGGAAGCCGCGGGCGGCAAGGTGTCCGGCTCGGTCTCGAAGAAGACCAGCTTTGTCGTCGCCGGCGAGGACGCCGGAAGCAAGCTTGAAAAGGCACGCGAGCTTGGGGTGGAAGTGATTGACGAAGCGCAGCTGCTGGAGCGCCTGGGCTAGCGGCCCTGCGCCTCTTCTCTGCGCCTCTTCGGTGAGGCCTGCGAGTTCTGCTTGCCAACGGCATCGCCCCCGCGATATACACCCGCAAGGGCCAATACAAACGATTGACTTGAACCTCACTGGAGCATGCATGCACCGCAGGACCATTGCCGCACTTTCTATGCTTACCACTGTTTTCGCACTCGGACCCAACCGCGGCATGGCACAGACCGCTGCGTCCGCCCAGGATCGCCCATGGATGAACGCCGCGCTGACCCCGGATCAGCGTGCCGATTTGGTGATCAAGCAGCTCACTTTTCCTGAGAAGATTCAACTGGTGCATGGCATCGGCTGGGGGCCGCTGCAGGAGGGG
>CAXTRU010000457.1:955-1368 GCA_964246665.1 uncultured Acidobacteriaceae bacterium | reverse complement strand
GATCCATAGAGGTCCGCCGGCTTGGCCGGACGGACGGCGGCGCGGGCGAGGTCCTCGGCATTCCACGCCTGGGCATCCCATCGCTGCAGCAGGCAGACTCCGCCGTGGGCGCGCGCATGGCGGCCCCGCAAAGCCGTTACGCCACGCTGCTGCCCAGCGTGTTGGGTGCAGCGGCGAGTTGGGACCCGGAGGCGGCCCACCTGTATGGCGACGTGATCGGCCGTGAGTTGCGTGCGGAAGGCTACAACCAGTCCATCGGCGGTGGTGTCGATCTGGCGCGCGACCCGCGCAACGGCCGACTGTTTGAGTATCCCGGCGAGGATCCGGTGCTCGCCGGCGTCACCGTCGGCAACCTGATTGCGGGGCTGGAGAGCAACAAGATCATGGGCGACATCAAGCACTATGCCTTGAAT
>CAXTRU010000457.1:0-936 GCA_964246665.1 uncultured Acidobacteriaceae bacterium | reverse complement strand
GGAGACCGGCCGCACCGTGGTGGACGCGCAACTGGGGCACAAGGCGATGCACGAGAGCGATCTGCTGGCCTTTGAGATTGGTATCCGCATCGGTCATCCGTCCTCGGTGATGTGCTCCTACAACAAAGTCAATGGCGACTGGGCCTGCGAAAACGATTACCTGCTGAACAAGGTGCTGAAGGGGGAATGGCACTACCCGGGCTTTGTCGTTTCTGATTGGGAGGCCACGCACACCACGGTGAAAGCCGCGTTGGCGGGGCTGGATCAACAGCAGCCCGGCGACGAACACTTTGGCAAGCCGCTGATGGATGCCGTCCAAAGCGGGCAGGTGCCGATAAGCCGGCTCGACGACATGGTGCACCGTTTGCTGCGCTCGATGTTCGCCGCGGGCGTCATCGACCATCCGTCCCTGCCGCGCTTTGTCGTCGACCCGTTCAAGGGTCGCGATGATGCGCAACACATCGCCGAAGAAAGCCTGGTGCTGCTGCGCAATGAGCACCAAACCCTGCCGCTGAACCCCAGCAGCCTGCGCACCATCGCCGTGATCGGCGCACATGCCGATGTGGGCGTGATGTCCGGTGGTGGGTCCGCGCAGGTGGACGCGCCCGGCGGCAATGCAATCTCACCCGACAAGCCGACGAAGTGGGGCGAGGCTGTCTACTTCCCCTCGGCACCGTTGAAGTACATCCGCGAACATGCGCCCAATGCCCAGGTGAGCTTTAACGCGGGCACCGATCCGGCCTCGGCCTCGGCGCTGGCGGCCAAGAGCGACATTGCGATCGTCTTCGCCGACCAGTACATGAGCGAGGGTGGCGATGCTCCGACCCTGGCGCTGCCTGACAACCAGGATGCGCTGATTGCGGCCGTGGCGAAAGCCAATCCGAAGACCGTGGTGGTGCTGATTACCGGCAACCCAGTGAGCATGCCGTGGGTGAA
>CAXTRU010000456.1:0-2796 GCA_964246665.1 uncultured Acidobacteriaceae bacterium | reverse complement strand
TGCCCGCGGCACACCCAGCCCTGCCGAGTTCTGCCGGAACAGGAAGCGATCGCCACCCGCAGCTCCCGAAGCCGTTACGGCCGTCATGTTCACCGGCACCAGCGTTGGCGCCGTACGCACCGGTGCCGGCGGCACAGGATGCGGCAAGGGATGACCCGGAATCCTGAGTGCGGCTATGTTGTTGACGCCATACCAGGTGCTACCCGGTTGCCACCCCCACCCAGAAGCACCGCACGACATCCATGTGCCCGAGTGGTAGGGCAGCCAGCCCCACGGATACGGCGACACCCACGAGTAGCCCGCACCCGGGTAGTACGCCCAAACGCCGCTCGCAAACGGGCTCCAGGCCGCATTTGCGAAATAGGGCCGCCACACGTTGCCACAGCCTGCCACCTCAGAGAACGACCCGTAGTAGTTCAGGTCATTGGCCCCATACATCCCCATGCCGCCGGTACCGGCCAGGCTGGCTTTCTGCCGGTGGTAGTCCCGCTCCTGTTTATCCCACGCGTCGAAGTCCTGCTCTTCGGTTCCACGCGCGACGGCCGCCATGGTCCCAAGCCCCGGGTCCAGCGCAAGCGTCTCATGTTTGTTCACCATGGTCGTAGCCGCACCCAGGTTCACGGCGGCCTCGCCGTCCAGCACCGCCAGCGTCAGTTGCGGCTTGCGCGCATCCAGCCGCACATGCGCGCCGGGCATCAGTGCCACCTTCGCACTGGACTCGCTCAAGGTAAACACATTGCCTTTGGTTTTTTCCAGGCTCACATAGGCCATGCCCTTCAGCACGCCCACCGCCGTTACGGTGCTGCCGGTAGCCGTCCGGCTCAACTGCGTAAATTCCACCTCTGTGTCGGGCGCCAGGCGCAGTGAGCTGTTGTCCTCAAACTCCACCTCCGCCACTCCCTGCCCGGTCAGCAAGCGGGCCCCGGCCACCACGGGGATATTGGCAAAGGCCGTCTCGAACCCACGCCCGGTGTTGCGATCCAGGCGCACCACACCACGCACCTCGCTCAACCGAACAATCCGCACGCCGGAGCCACCGGGCTCAACCGCCGCCTGCGTGGTCGGAGCGCTCCCCGGTACGTCCACCGGAGTCAGCGACGGCTGCTGCGCCAAAGCGCTTCCCAACGGCACAACGGCAAACAGCACCAGCGATGTCTTCCCAAAGCTCGGCATATGGTTCTCCCAGTCGGGCGGCGAACGACCTTGCGACCACAGCTTTTGCCGGCGCGCATGCACCACGCAACAGACAAGGGGCGAGAAAACCTTCGCAGACCAGATGCGCCGTATCCTACGCCACCTGAGCGCCGCTGACCAGCGAGCACCCTTTCCTGCTTTGCGGTCTGTTGACGTCACGCAGGCGGCGCGATCATGGCGTTTCATTTGCTGCGAACCTTCCCCGATGGTAGCCTTCAGCCACTCGATCGGGCCCAGGTGTCCTAACCCATCAGCGCAGGAGCCGCCGCGATGAGCACAGCCGTCTTTCCAGCCGACCAGCTCGCCGTTCCCACCGGTACCGCCGAAGAAGTCGCCGGCCCTCCACACCTCGCTCCTGAACCGGTTGCCCAAGCCGAACGCTTGTCCTCGGTCGATACCCTGCGGGGCTTCGCCCTGATGGGCATTCTGCTGATGAACATCACGGCCTTCGGCCTGCCAGGGTGGAACTACCTGTTCCCGCTTACCACCGTGAAGCCCGTGTTCAACGGCCCGCACTGGCGCCTGAACACCGCTGCCTGGTTCCTCCGCTGGATCCTCGCGGAAGGCAAGATGCGTGCGCTCTTTAGCATGCTCTTCGGCGCCGGCGTCATCCTTCTCACCTCGCGTGCGGAGCAACGCGGCGCCGGCATCAAGGCCGCCGACATCTTTACCCGCCGCAACATGTGGCTCACCCTCTTCGGCATGTTGCACGCCTACCTCATCTGGAATGGCGACATCCTGTTCTTCTATGGCGCAACGGCCCTGCTCTTCCTTTTCCCGTTCCGCACCTGCCGCGCGAAAACGCTTCTCTGGACCGGCGCCATCATCCTTCTGCTGAACACCATTTTCGGCATGGGCGGCATGTACCTGGGCACTGTGAAGGCGAAACAGGCCGCAGATCAAGCTTTCGCTCTCCAAGCCGCGCACAAACCCCTCACCGAAGAGCAGCAGGACGCCATCAAGAAGTGGCAGAAGATCCAGGGCGACTTCCGCCCGGACACCAAGAAGCTCTATAAAGACATCCACGAGCACCAAACCGGCTATCTCGCTTCCGTTGCCGCCGAAGCCGAGGACACCTCGAAAGGCGAAGCCCAGGGCGAGTACACCGGGTTCGGCGATTGGCTTGGCATGATGCTCCTCGGCATGGGCCTGCTCCGCAACGGCTTTTTCACGCTCAAACTGCGCACCCGCACCTACGCCCTCATCGCCGCGGCGGGCCTCGGCATCGCATGGCCCGTCGTCGGTCTTGGCGCGTACAAGGCCTGGCGCTCCGGCTTTGACCTGTTCATCACTCGGCCGCATCGCCGGCGCGCTCGGCAACGCCGCCGTCATCCTGCTCTGCCTGCGTGCCGGGCTTTTCCGCTGGGTTTGGGCGCGCGTCGCCGCCGTCGACCAAATGGCGCTCTCGAACTACCTGCTCACCAGCCTCACGATGAAGACCCTCTTTGTTTGGAGCCCGCTGCACTGGTACGGCTACATGGATTACTACAAGCTTTACCTTTGTGTAGCCGTCATGTGGGCCATCAACCTTACCCTGAGTAGCCTCTGGCTACAGCACTTTCGCTTTGGCCCGGACGAGTGGGCCTGGCGCTCCCTCACCAA
>CAXTRU010000455.1:0-2808 GCA_964246665.1 uncultured Acidobacteriaceae bacterium | reverse complement strand
TGATCGCGCGGCAGCCGACGACCTCGGGGACCCTAGGATGACGGGCGCGGGCGACGCCTCAGGCACGGCCGCTCGACCAGCCGCCAGGAGAGACCGGCGCCGGCGACGGTGGCCAGAACGGTGAACAGCACGGCCTGTCCACGGCCAAGACCGTGACGGACCTGCAGGTCGCCGGCCAGCAGCAGGATCGGCAGGTGGCACAGATAGAGCGGATAGCTGTGCGTGCTCAGCGTGCGGACCGGCCCGTGGAGCCAGGATGGCAGCCGGACGACCTGCATCATCGCCGGAAGGCAGAGCGCGTAGCCCAGACCGCTGAAGTCGAAGACCGTCATCTTCTGGAAGAAATCGGATCCGACACGGACCGGCAGCCGGTCGGACCACCAGACGGCCACCACGAGAAGCAGGCCCGGGACCAGCAACGGCCAGGCCCAGCGGGAGAAGGCCTCGGAACGACGATGCAACGCCGCCATCGCGACGCCCCAGGCGATCGAATCCAGGCGGCAGAAGACAATCTTGCTGGTGACCTCATTCCACTCGACCGGCCATGGCAGGCAGAGGCGCCAAGCCAGCGGAAATAGGAACAGCACGGCAAGCGCCAGTCTGAAGGCGGCGACCGAGCGGATCCCGAACGCGAGCGCCGTCAAGAACAGCGCCGGAAAGCAAAGGTAGAACCATTCCTCGATCGCCAGCGACCAGGATACGCCGAACCAGCCCGACACCGGCCTCCACATCAGGTTCTGCGTGAGGCTCAGATAGAACGGTAGCACCCGTCGCGCCTCCGCCCACGGCACGCCGTAGGGCCCGAGATACGCCATCGGGACCAGGACCAGCAGCAACCACGCGTAATAGGCGGGCAGCGTGCGGAGCCACCGGCGGAC
The DNA here is from genome assembly GCA_964246665.1 of uncultured Acidobacteriaceae bacterium. Taxonomy (GTDB): domain Bacteria; phylum Acidobacteriota; class Terriglobia; order Terriglobales; family Acidobacteriaceae; genus Granulicella. The sequence continues at coordinate 1,930 of CAXTRU010000455.1, read as the reverse complement.
CAGGAAAACACCCCAGCTGCGCAGCGACGCGTTCGCGTCGATCAAGTCGATCATGATGGTGCCGATCAGGAACCCGCTGAGCACGAAGAACAGCATCACCCCCTGGAACCCCAGGTAGGCGAGGTGCGCCGGCAGCGGGCGATGCCACCACGACAGCATGATGATCCCGCCATGGCAGGTCAGAACGGCAAGGATGGCGATGCAACGAGCCAGATCGGGCCCGGCGAGACGCGCGCGCGCGTCCTCGAAGGAGGGAAGCGACTCGAGCGCGCTCATGTGTAGGCAGATCCTTGTCTCGGCAGGGCTGAGCTGGTGGCCCGACAGTCGCCTTTTGCAAGACTAGACGCAACCTCCAGATGCCGCAGTGATGCTGCGTAGTTAAGCGCATCTTCGGATAGCTGATACGCTGGTGCAGGCTGGCGGGCGGCGACAAGCCCACACAGACTTGTTCGATGCCATGATCCGCTAGGACACCGTTTGCACTTGCTCCGTCATATTATCCTCTGATCTATAACAATTGTCAAATTTAATTTTAATAATAGATGATCTGTTTGGATGCCGCTGAACGCAGAAAGGTCTTGAGCAAAGTGCAATGATCTGTCAATCATTAACCGCACCAACTTATGCGTGCAGACAAAAGCTCAGGAGTTACAAATGAAGTTTGTGATCTGTAGCTCAATAGCTACGGTGGTCGTAGCTACAGCGTTGGTCCCAACGTCGAATGCGCGTGCGCAAGCAGCAAACACTGTTTACACAGGTATAACTGTTGAAACTGTGCAGTGCAGTAATTCTTCGACAAGTTTTGTTCAATATCTGCCGACAAAACTAGAAGAGAGCTCCGCAGGTGTGTTCACACTTAAGCTTCTTCTAGAAAGCGCATCAAACTCAAGCAATGCATCAGTGTCTGTCCCAGGCGATGGCTATCTCATATTTTTGATAGAGCCGCCAAACTCATCAGGAACACGAACCTATTTCAATTACAACTTTACCGCAGGTTCCCAACGCGCACCCGGTCAAGGAACTGGTGCGACACTTGCGCTGCAGCCAGGAACCGACTCAGTTACCGGGCTCGCCAATCTGGCTTCCAGTTTAGCTACTCGAGCACATCCAATGGTGTAACCTGCAACTACTCGTATGCTGGAGGACTTGTTGCATTCCAGTCGGGCATCTGAAAGGTGTCCACCCACGGTCACGTCGAGGCGGTAAGTTGGTCATAATTCTATGCCCTGTGAGTTAATGTTGAGTGCCCTCATAGACCGTGTGATGTGAGTGGAAGGTCGTCCTAATCTTGCTGCTATCCGGCAGGAACGCTACGATGATCTTCCATTTATCTCGATGATATTGCCGGTACAAACCTCTTTCCACAAAGCCGCTGCTGCCGAGCAAGTCCAGTCCAAGACTTCCAATCCCACGCTATGGTCAAAGTCAGTGGAGAGCCACGGAAGGCTGAAGTCATCGGCTTTGAGTCTCGGTCCGACGCTCAGCCCGGATCCGCCGGCCGGTCGCGGCTGAACAGCGTCGCCAGCTCCTCGTTGAGCTGGCGCGTGCTCTGGATCAGCGCCGTCTCGTCGTCGCGGATCGCCATCGTTTCCGCGAGCGCCCGCTCGTCGCTGCGGGTGAAGGCGTCCAGGGTGCGCCGGATGCCGGCCTCGTCCTCCCCCAGCGCGCGCAGCGTCAGCTCGGTCATCCGCAGCGCCGAATGAAAGGTCTCGCGCACGATCAGCCCCACGTCGCGCTCCATCAGCAGGTGGACGTGGCGGCGGTTGCGGGCGCGCGCCAGGATGCGCAGCCCGGGAAAGTTGCGCCGCGCGACGTCGACCACGCGCAGCACGTCCTCCGGGTCCGACAGCGCCACCACCAGCAGCCGCGCGGTGTCCGCACCCGCCGCGCGCAGCAGGTCGGCCCGTCCCGGGTCGCCATAGTATACCTT
>CAXTRU010000454.1:0-2810 GCA_964246665.1 uncultured Acidobacteriaceae bacterium | reverse complement strand
GGGCGGTCGTCGTGGATGTGGACGCGCTGCACTTGATGTAAGCGGTGTCCAGCTGACTGCAGCTTAGTCCGTATTGTGACTCATGACTTCCTGCGAGGGTGGGGCACTCGTCTTGGCAGGAAGTCGTGGCTTTCGGGTTGTTGCTCAGGTGTGAGCAGCGAGTTTGCGAGGTGTGAGCGGGAGGCTGCCGATGCCCAGGTATGAATCGGCGGAGCTACTCCAGCGCTTGTAGTTCCTTGCCGGGTTTGAAGCGGACGGCGCGGCCGGGCGTGATGTCGACCTTTTTGCCCGTGCGGGGATTGCGGCCGACGCCGGTTTTCCGGGGCTTGATGGTGAAGACGCCGAAGCCGCGGAGCTCGATGCGGTCGCCCTGGGCGAGGGCGCCCTTCATCGCACCGAAGATGGCGTCCACGGCGGCCTCTGCCTTGTTACGCGGCAGCCCGGTGCGTTCCACGATGCGTTGGATGAGATCCTGCTTGATCAAGCGGGCACACCTTTCGGTTGAGAGGGAACAGGGCCGATATGCGTCCGTCGCCGACTCCCCGATGGTAGGGAGGGGCCTGAGGAATGTCAACGGACGGCGTTTGTGCGGTAGGCTCATGAAACACGTTACGCAGGAAAGGAAGGAGGCGCCCCTTTTTGCGCCTCTGGGGAGTTCGGTTGAGCTATGGCAATTAAGAGCGATCGGTGGATTCGTACGCAGGCCTTGGAGCGCGGCATGATTGAACCCTTCAGCGAGAAGCAGGTGCGCGAGGGTGTGGTGAGTTATGGGCTTTCGTCCTATGGCTATGACTTGCGGGTTTCGGATGAATTCAAGATTTTCACCAACGTCAACAGCGCCATCATTGATCCAAAAAACTTCGATGAGCGCTCTTTCGTAACCGTGCATGCGGCATCCGTAATCATTCCTCCGAACTCTTTCGCGTTGGCGAAGTCGATTGAGTACTTTCGTATCCCTCGCGATGTACTAACGATTTGTGTTGGGAAGAGCACATATGCCCGTTGTGGGATTATTGTGAATGTCACACCCTTTGAGCCGGAGTGGGAAGGGTTTGTCACGCTGGAGATCTCGAACACAACGCCTTTACCTGCGCGTGTTTACGCCAATGAGGGTTTGTGCCAGATCCTGTTTTTCCAGAGCGATGAACCGTGCGAGATCAGCTACGGCGACCGGAGGGGGAAGTACCAGAAGCAGCAGGGCATCGTTCTTCCCAAGCTCTAAGTGCACAGGAGCGAAGACAAGCAACGGGCCGATCCTGTGTTGAGGTGGAACGCCCCGTGACAGTGACGTCCAGGCCCGAAAGTGAGCAGCCCATCTGCGTCGGCATCCTTGCCTCTGAGCCGCTACGGCTGATCGGGCTGCAGGCGATTTTGGAAGAGAGCCTCCAAATGCGTACGACCCTGCTTGGGGAGGGCGGCTTGACCAAAGCCGGCCGACCGCAGGTGGTGGTGGTCGATGCGGGCATGCAAGACAACTCCACCACATTGGGGGAGTCTGTGGAGCAGCTGCGTCGCTTATTGCCGACAGCCCCAGTAATCGTTCTGGCCCGAACAGCGACGCCGGAGATCTTGCGCGACGCGATCGGTGCGGGAGCGCTTGGGTTTTTACCGGAAACCGCGGGCGTTGAGGAGATCCGATCGTGTATCCAGGCCGTGCTGGAAGGCACACCGTGGTTGCCGGCCGAAAGTCCTCAGGTGGCGCTGCTGAGCAAGGTGGTAGGGACCCCGGATGCGAATCTTTCCAGTCGGTTTACGCCGAAGGAGCGGGAGGTGCTGCAGTGGTTAACGCAGGGGAGGTCAAACCGCGAGATCGCGGCGACGATGCACATCGATGAAGCTACGGTGAAGGCCCACCTGGGGCGCATGCTGCGCAAGGCCAAAGCGACCAATCGCGTGGAACTAACCTTGCGGGTACTCGCGGAACAAAGCTGAACGACGAAGGGTGGACAACGTGGATTCCTCATCCATAGGCGAGTGCAACCCCCGTGTGCAGCGTTCCATCTCAACGAGGTGGTTACGCAGCGCCTTGATGACATCAAGAGATAGGCCCTGCAAGCTTTGTGATCGTGAAAGGGAATGGTGGTAGATGAAGAAGTTCGCTGGTGCAATGTGTTGTTGTGTGGTCCTTGCTGGTACAGTCCCGGCGTTTGCGGCGGATCACGGCAAGATGGATGAGCGGCTGCAAAGCTCCACGGCCGTACTGCAGGAAGTAATGGCAACGCCCGATAAGGCGATCCCTGCGCAGATTTTGTCAGGTGCCTCCTGTGTCGCGGTGATCCCTTCCTACAAAAAGGGTGCGTTCCTTGTGGGTGGGCAGTATGGCCAGGGTGTAGCAACGTGCCGTACCGGGCATGGATGGAGCGCGCCGGCGTTTGTGAAGCTTGAGGGCGCAAGCTACGGCTTCCAGATCGGCGGGCAGGCCACCGACCTGGTGCTGGTGGCCATGAACCAGAACGGCATGGAGAAGATGCTCCATAGCAAATTCAAGCTTGGCGCTGATGCGGCGGCCTCGGCCGGTCCGGTGGGTCGCAACGCGCAGGCAGGCACGGATTGGAAGCTGAATGCCGAGTTTTTGACCTATTCGCGCAGCAAGGGTCTGTTCGCGGGATTGGACCTGACGGGCGACGTGTTGGAAGCCAACGACGACGACATGAGGGGCTTTTACGGCCCCGGAGTCAACTACAGCGCGGTGCTGCACGGCGATGTGGCGACCCCGCCGGACGCGCAGGACTTTGTGCGCACCGTGGCTCGCTACTTCGTTGCTTCCCGATAACACACAGCATGGTCTGCACGCGGGGAGGGAGGGATGG
>CAXTRU010000453.1:0-2823 GCA_964246665.1 uncultured Acidobacteriaceae bacterium | reverse complement strand
GGGCGGTGTCCTTCAGGGTCACCTCCAGCAGCGAGCCTTTCACCGTGGCGGAGTCATACTTGAGGATCAGGGTGCGATCGCCATTGGGCGAGTCGACTTTGAGTGCGGTCTCCGTGAAGATGCCTGCGCCGTAGGCCGGGTACTCCTGCGGCGTGGTGGCTGCGGGCGGGTACATGGAGGCGCGTTCGCGCACGCTTTTGGCGGCCGGCAGAAGCGCAGTGTCGTTGAGCTTGGGTCCCCAATACAGGGATTGCAAGATGCCCGACTCGTTCACTCCAACGACGTACGTCATGCGTCCCGCATCCAGATACCACTGCTGCCGCTCAGGGTGCGGACGGATGGCGGTCTGCGCAGGAAGCAAAGGAACAGAAACAACAGATGCAGCCAGAAATATCCAGCAGGCACGCGTGCGCAGAGCCACCACTTGGACGCCAACCTTTCGTCGTTCAAACGAGTACAAGCAGCCTACGCGTGTGGTGGACGTTGATCAACTACAGCTTGCATCCCTGATCTGCAGAGGGCGTCGTTGCCGGTCTTCAGGTGCTCATCACGCGAAGCAGCGAGCGGAGTGTAACGGAGGAACTGGACGTGGTGCCACGAGGCAAAGACGGGCTGATGGCCAGTGCCTGCCTTTGTCCTTCCAGCCAGACCAGAAACATGGACTCGCGAAACCCTGGTAGACGTTGCTGGTTGATCCATTGGTAGAACGCGGCCATGTCCGCGTCGACGAGAGATCCTTGCGCATCCAGCTCGGGTGTCTCTGCATCCGCCGCGAGAAGATCGTTCATGGGGCGCTGCCGTTGGCGCGGCGCAAAGCGCACCAGCAGGGTCAAAGCTTCGGCGCGTCGTAGGACCTCGCGCGCGGTCCACTGCGCAAAGGTTGTCGCGAAGATCTGCGTTCCCGAGCCCTCGGTCAGCAGCTTCACCTGGAACCGATCAAGCAGGGAAGCGTTGTCCAGACCAAGGTCTGCGGGCGACAGGTGGCCCAGGCTGTCTCGGAGTTGCTCAGGCCCCATGCCGGCGGTTGCAATCTGCTTTTGCATCCGCTTGAAGAGCGTGGCGCGCACGGGCGCAAGCTGCGCGTAGGAGATCGAGGAAAGGGTGGGACTGTGTTCCATCGCTGCGCCGCCGTCGACATACCAGTGCGCAAAGGGCGCTGGATGCGACTGCGCCCGCGCTTCCACCCCGGCTAGAAGATCCTGGAGACCGGATTGCGGGTCCACATCCGTGAACAAGGTTCCGTGTTCCCGCAGCCTGGAAAAGAGCCTTGTCTGCGGCGTCACTGTGGCTCCTGCCCCGATGACCGCGATGCCGAGGCGCGGCAAGGGCAGGGGAGGGGGCGTCAGGGCTGCATGCAGCTCTGCGGCATAGGCCGAAGCGGCTGCGCGAAAGGCATCCATCTGCTGGGTGCTCCACAGATACGCGGAGAACTGCTCTGTGAAGTCCAGCGGATGTGTGCACCAGGGCTGCGCTGTCTGCTCCGGCGTCACTCGGAGCTTGGCAAACAGAGCGAAGCAGCGCGCCAAATCCGGGGGCGAAAGCGATTCGAGGTACGCGAGTTGTCCATCGAGGCCTGTGCGCTCGGCCGGGAACTTGTAGTCGTACTCGATCAACTCCCGCAGCAGGCTGGAAAGAAAGGCCAGCGGTAGTTGCCGGAGCAGCGGGACGTGCGCGACCGCAACGGCACGCGCCCCTGGCGGGTAGGTGGCGAAGTGCGCGGCGGTAAGACCGGAAGGAAGCATGGGCTAGAGAAACTCGTGCATGGGGCGACCCTGGGCGAGCCTGGGGGAGAAGCCCATCAACGCGCCCAGGGTCGGCACAAGATCAATGGACTGGACGGGACGGTCATAAACAACGCCCTGCCGCACACCGGCACCGAGCGCCATCATCCATGTGGTGCGTGAGGCTGCATCGCCGGTGCGATGATGCTGAAAGCCGTTGCCGCCGGCTTCCGCGTCCGCGTCGCGACCGAAGTCCGGCAGGATGAACAGGGTTGTGTTGCCGGCGTACTCGGGGTCTCCCTGCACGGCACGCCAAAGCTCTGCGCACAAGCGGTCCGTGCGCTGAATCGCGTCGATATAGAGGGAGTAGGCACCGGAGTGCGCGATGTCGATATCGTGCAGGGTGAGCCAGAGCAGGCTCGGTGACTGCGTGCGCATGAGCTGCCTGGCGATGTAGACCGACAGCTCATCAGGGCTTTCCAGGGAGCGTGCGTGGGCAAGGAAGTCGGTGAGGGAAAGCTTCAGCAGACGATCGAGCTGCTCGAGGTCAAACTGGCCGCCGCCGAGAGCCGGCGTATACAACGGTGTTTCGTAATTGTCGTGAAGCAGGTGGCCAAGATTACTGCCTGCACCTGCTGCCCCGGCTGCCTGCAGCAGGTGTTTGGGCAGGATGACCCGCGCACCCGAGCCCGGGCCGTAGCCGCGCGCGTCGCTCTCGCCGATGCGGTTGAAGCCGTTGCTGGGGGCGACAACCCACGTGTTCGTCAAAGGCCGATTGAGGTCCTTGCGGAAGTACTCGAAGACCGTGGGATGGGCCGGTGGCACGGCGGAAAAGTTGTTCAGCGTTTCGTACACACCTGTTGCCAGACTCGCGGTTGCAACATAGTGCCCAAGAATGCCGGCATTGGTCACATTCGTAAAGAAGGTGGACTGTGGTGCCAACTCGGTGAGGAGGTGTGGGATGTTGGCCTGGCCTTCCGGCGCAAAGGTCTCCTGGTCGCGTGCGCCGCCGCCAAAGGTGATCACAATCACCTTGCGTTTTCGGGTGATGCCCTGCCCACGAAGAAACGGACTGCCGGATGCCAGCGCGGCGCCTACCGCC
>CAXTRU010000452.1:0-2828 GCA_964246665.1 uncultured Acidobacteriaceae bacterium | reverse complement strand
CCCGTCCCCAAGCACCGCCGCGAACCCGGCCGCGAAAAGCTCGTGCTGAAGGGCGCACGCGAGCACAACCTGCGCGGCGTCGATGTCGAGGTTCCGCTCAACATGCTCACCGTCATCACCGGTGTCTCGGGTTCAGGCAAATCCACGCTGATCCATCAGGTGCTGTACCGCGCGCTGCTCAGCGCGCTGGGCCAGGGCGAAGGCGGCGACCCCGCGCACCTCTATCGCGAGTTCTCCGGCGCGCAGTTCCTCAACGACGTCGTCCTCGTCGACCAATCTCCCATCGGCCGCACCCCACGTTCCAACCCCGTCACCTACACCAAAGCCTTCGACCCCATCCGCGAGCTCTTCGCCGCCCAACCCGACGCCAAGCGCAAATCACTCACCGCCGGCAGCTTCAGCTTCAACGTCCCTGGTGGTCGCTGCGACGTCTGCGAAGGCGACGGCACCGTCACCGTCGAGATGCAGTTCCTCGCCGACGTGGAGCTCCCCTGCGAAGAATGCAACGGCACCCGCTATAAAGCCGCTGTCCTCGACGTAAAGTACAAGGGCAAGTCCATCCACGAGGTCCTCGGCCTCACCGTGCGCGAAGCCGTGACCTTCTTCGCCGGCCACCCCAAAATCGTCGACAAGCTCGCCGTCCTCGACGAAGTGGGCCTCGGCTACCTGCGCCTAGGTCAATCCGCCACTACCCTGTCCGGCGGGGAAGCCCAGCGCGTCAAGCTCGCCCAACATCTAGCGCAAGCGCGCACAAGCGCCCATGCCGCTCCCAAAAACGAAGCCGCCCAAAAAGCGCGCAGCCGCATCCTCTACATCCTCGACGAACCCACAACCGGCCTCCACTTTGAAGACGTGGCACGCCTGCTCGCGGCGTTCAAAAAGCTCATCGACGGCGGCGGCTCGCTGCTCGTCATCGAGCACAACCTCGACATCATCAAGTGCGCCGACCACATCCTCGACATGGGCCCCGAAGGCGGCTCGGGCGGTGGCCAGGTCGTCGCCATCGGCACCCCAGAACAGATAGCCGCCGTCCCCTCCTCGCACACCGGCGAGTGGCTAAAGAGACTTCTGACTTAACCACCTGCCCAACGAACAAGCTCGGCAACAGCCAAGTCGGCACATCGCGTTGTCTTGCGACTCCAAAAAGGAGTTGCATTACCCGCAGTATCTTCCATATACAGGAAGATATGGAGTCCCCACTTCTACTGAGCGAACTTGACCTCTACATTCTGCTGACAGTGGTGCGCCTGGGCGAGGACGCCTATGGCGTCTCCATCACCGCAGAGATCGAAAAGATCCGGTCGGCCCCAATGTCCACAAGCGCCGTGTATGCCGCGCTGGACCGTCTTGCCGATCGTGGCTTGGTGTGGACGGTTCTTGGCGAGGCCACCCCAGAGCGCGGTGGCCGTGCCAAACGATACGTCCGCATCACCGAAAACGGTTTGGCTAGTCTTCGCAAAACAAAAGATACGTTGGGTCGTTTATGGCGTCACCTTCCCGCACAGAGACGGAGTTCGCTTCGGCCCAGTCTTCACGCGCCCCGCTAACGGCGGCCCAGACCTCCGCGATCGACCGCTTCGTAGCCGAACAGATGTCTTAGCTGCATTGCTGGACAAGATCGTAACCGGGCAGGACTTCCGAAACCAGCTCAGCACAGAACTAGCAGAACGGCTTACACCGGATGCGGCCAAGTCTCTACAGGACGATATCCCCTTATTGGCTGGCGGCAGCCTACACCTGGTGCATCGTCACACAGTGCCGGACGCGGGTGCTTTGCGCAGCGATTCGCCCTCATAGTACCTTCGGGCGGATGGCTCTCTTTACGCCGGCATTAGTGCGCATGGGCGCGGCGAAGCGGTGGTTAGCGGCCAAACGCGAGGCTTCTGTACCGCTTACCATGGCCTGGAGCCTTACGGGAGTGGCACTGTCTCCCGTACTGCTGCCGATAGCTCTGTTACAGCTCGCCGCGGAGAAAAAGCGCATGCAAGCTGCCGCACGCCGCACCCCGTGTGCAAGGTGCGGCTCCGTGCTGACAGAAGGTGCCCTGGTGCGCGCAGAAGACGTGTGGGCTGCGCACATGGCGCAGCTGCGCCAAAGCAATCCAACGCTGCTGTTCAGGGTTATGCGTCCCTATGACGCCATCTGCACCACCTGCGGGCAGGCATACAAGTGGCTTGAGCGAAGCCGGACATGGGAAGCCATCATGGCTACGGACTCGTCGGGAGAGTGAGGCGAGCAAGTTGCCGTCCAGAGACTTCGGCTCACTCGCAAGTTAAGTTCAACCTAGACATCCCTCCCACTAAGATCTCCTTCCTTGTGCGCAAGCTGTAGCGCACCACACTGCCTAGCCCGGAGGGCATTTGCGGCGTCCAACAAACAGACCTGATGCCGACGACCCTGTTGCTCTTTGCCCTGCTCGCGCTGCCCGCCCAGCAGCCTGCCCCCGACCCACGCCAGGCCGGCGCCACTGAAGCCAACCTGCAAGCAGAAAAGATCCGCCACGCCGAAGATCTCCTCGAGCACGGCGACTATAAGGCTGCCGAACCTGAACTAGCGGAGCTCGCCAAGTCTCACCCCAAAGACGCTCACATCCTCTTCGACCTGGGCTTCACGCAGGAGCACAACAACAAGGACGAAGCCGCCGCAAACGCCTACGCCGCCGCCGTCGCCGCCGATCCGAAGTTGGCGGAACCGCAGGTGGCGCTCGGGCTGTTGAAGGCGCGCACCGGGCAAACTTCTGAGGCTCGCCTCTATCTCAACAACGCCGCCAAGCTGACCAACGCCGCCCCGGACCTCCGGGCCCGCGCCTTCCCCGCCCTCGCGCGCCT
>CAXTRU010000451.1:0-2846 GCA_964246665.1 uncultured Acidobacteriaceae bacterium | reverse complement strand
TCGTTGCGCTTCCCTGCACCAACTTGAACGTTTGTTTCGATTCAACAGAGATTTTGTCTATCCCAGAACCGATTTGATTCTTTTCAAGAACACGAGCCAAGTTTGCAATCTGGCTAGGCTGTTCAGGGATCAGCGTGACATTGTTTTCAGAGGCTGAAAGAGAGCTGGCGGAGGTTAAGACGAGGACTAGCACCTTAGATCGGGTCGCCGCGGTATGGTGAGTCAAGCCTCGTGTCATAGTGATCGGTCCTGTAGTCAGCGTCACACTGCCCCAAGTACGGACTCAGGTAACGCTCTGACAAAGTCGTCAACAGTAGGGTGACCTGTTTTCCCCGGGGAACTTTGCCCACAGGATCTGGACCCACCGCAGGGTGTCGCTTTCAGCGCAGAGTTCGCGTCCAGAGTGGAAGCTTGCTGTAGGCGCAGATAAGGGTCAAGATCAGGCACGTGTAACGAACCGGCGTAGGACACGAGATATGGCTGCCTTGGCATCACATTCTAGCTTTGCAGCTATATCGTTGGCCCAAGTTGGCGAAGACCTGAGGGGCGGGGCTGACCTTAGTCGATCTCGCGGGTGACGTTGAGGAGGATGCCCATGCAGGCGAGGGTGACGAAGACGCTGGTGCCGCCGGAGCTGATGAAGGGGAGCGGGATGCCCTTGGTGGGAAGCAGGGCGAGGACGACGCTCATGTTGAAGAAGGCCTGGACGAGGATGGCGGTGGTGAGGCCGAAGGCGAGGAAGCGGGCGAAGGGGTCGGTGGACATGTAGGCCGTGCGGAGGCCGCGGTAGCCGAGGATGCAGAAGGCGGCCAGGACGCAGAGGGCGCCGATGAGGCCGAGTTCTTCGCAGATATTGGCGAAGATGAAGTCGGTGTGGGGTTCGGGGAGGAAGAAGAGTTTTTGCACGCCTTCCATCAGACCTTTGCCATGCAGCCCGCCGGTGCCGACGGCGATAAGGGACTGGAGAATGTGGAAGCCGGCGCCCTTGGGGTCGGCTTCTGGGTCGAGGAAGACCTTCATGCGGGCCGCGCGGAACTTCACGTGGAAGAGCATGTAGTACATGACCGGCGAGGCGGCGGCGAGGGCGATGCCGATCCACTTCATCTGCATGCCGGCGAGGTAGAGCATCATGAGCAGAATGGCGGCGCAGACCATGGCGGTGCCCAGGTCGGGCTCTTTGAGGATGAGCGCGATGTAGACGAGCGGGGGCAGCGCGGCGGGGAGGATGGTCTGCTTGATGTCGTCGATCTGGTGGACGCGGGTTTGGAGAAACCAGGCGAGAAAGATGACGATGACAGGCTTGGCGAGCTCAGACGCCTGCAGCGTGATGCCGGGTATGCGGACCCAGCGGTGGGCACCGTTCATGCCGGGCATGGCGAAGACGACGATGAGCAGCACTCCGGTGATCGCCATGACCGGGAAGATGAGTTTGGGGTTGTTGTATTTGGTGTACGGGATGCGCATGAGGACGAAGAGCGCGACCATGCCGAGGACAACGAAGATGAGCTGCGAACGGACGTAGGCGTAGGGCGTGCCCACGGTGGCCTTGGCCATGACGGCTGAGGCGGAAAAGATCATTACGAGGCCGAAGAGCACAAGGAGGAGAACTGTGCCGAAAAGCCATTTGTCGACGCCGACGCGTTTTGCCATAAGGGTTCTATGTTCTAGGTTGTACGTTGTACGTGGGTTGGTTGACTGCAAACGCTGTGTGCGCGGAGCACGCGGCGTTTGCGCGGTGGGGTGTGTGGACAGCAGGTTCCCCGTTCGGGGAATGACAACAAGAAAGGCAAACGCGGCGCGACGGAAAGGCTAGAGCGGCGCGACGGAAAGGCTAGAGCGGGGCGGTGGATGGTGCTAACAGCAGGTTCACCGTTCGGGGAATGACAACAGCAAGAAAGGCAAAAGCGGCGCGACGGAAAGGCAAAGGCGGCGCGGTGGACAGCCTGGAGCGTACACGTGGAACCTACAACGTAGAACTTACAACGTAGAACCTACAATGTAGAACTTACAACCTAGAACCTACAACGTAGAACTTACAACCTGCTCGCTGGACGCACGAGTCTCTAACTGGGCTACCAGTTGCTTGAAGACGCGGCCGCGGTGTTCGTAGTTCTCGAACTGGTCGAAGCTGGCGCAGGCTGGGGCGAGGAGGACGGTGTCTCCGGGTTGGGCGTTTGCGTGGGCTTGGGCTACGGCCTGGTCGAGAGTGCCTGCTGACAGTATCGGGGCGGCGCCGGTGAGTTGGTTGCGAATTTTGTCGGCGGCGGAACCAATGGTGAGTACCGTCTTGACCCGGTTTGGGAGTAGCGGAGCGAGTGTGGTGTAGTCGGAGTCCTTGTCTTTGCCGCCGAGGATGAGGTGGATGCCGCGCGGGAAGGCGGCGATGGCCTTGGCGGTGGCGTCGACGTTGGTGGCTTTCGAGTCGTTGAAGTAGCGGACTCCGGCGATCTCGCGGACGAACTCGAGGCGGTGCTCGACGGCCTTGAAGGCGGCGACGGCGCGGCGGATGTTCTCGGCGGGGACGCCGGCGAGGCGGGCGGCGGTGACGGCGGCGAGGACGTTTTCGACGTTGTGGGCGCCGGCAAGGGGGATCTCGGCGACGGGCATGATGGGCTCCGCTTCCCTGCCCTCCCCGGGGCGGAAGTAGATGCCGTCGTTGTGGACGAAGCTGCCCTGCTTGAGCGTGGGGCGGTGGGGGCTGAACCAGAAGACCTGGGCGCGGGTCTTGGCGGCGAGCTTTTGTGTGGCGGGAAGGTCGGCGTTGAGGACGAGGAAGTCGTCGGTGGTCTGGGTTTCGGTGATGCGGGCCTTAGCGGCGGCATAGTTTTCGAAGCTGCCGTGACGCT
>CAXTRU010000450.1:2550-2850 GCA_964246665.1 uncultured Acidobacteriaceae bacterium | reverse complement strand
CGACATGGCCGCCCAGCAGCTGCCCGACGCCCCCTCCTTCAACATCTACGGCGACCTCCCCGGCTCCGAGCACCCCGAACAGATCGTCGACGTCGGTGGCCACATCGACAGCTGGGACGTCGGCCAGGGCGCGCAAGACGATGGCTCCGGCATCACCGCCGCCCTCGCTGCCGTGAACCTCATCCACAAGCTCAATCTCCATCCCAAACGCACCATCCGCGTCGTCTTCTGGGTCAACGAGGAGAACGGCGGCGAGCGCGGCGGTGATGCCGGAGCCGTCATCCTGGGCGCCCTGGCCGA
>CAXTRU010000450.1:0-2540 GCA_964246665.1 uncultured Acidobacteriaceae bacterium | reverse complement strand
CGCCGGTGGCAAGGCCTACCTCGCCGGCCTCGGCGACAAGGTCAAGGACCACGTCGCTGCCATCGAAATGGACGGCGGCGCCGAGCAGCCCACCGGCTATGGCTACGGCTCGGCCGGTTTCAATCGCCGCGCCACGCCCAACGGTCCCGCCTCCGCACCAGAACTCACCTCGGTCGAGCAAACCTCCCTCGCCGAGCTCCAGGGGATCGCCACCCTGCTCACCCCCGTCGGCGCCAACACGGTCAAAGCCGGCGGTGGTGGTTCCGACATCTCGCCGCTCATGGGCGCGGGCGTCCCCGGCCTCGGCGAGATGACCACCGGCGCGCACTACTTCGACTGGCACCACACCGAAGCCGATACCCTCGACAAGGTGGACCCGCGGGACTTCCGTAAGAACGTCGCCTCGCTCGCCGTGATGACCTACATCCTTGCCGACATGCCCGGCCGACTCGCAGGGCACCCAGGTGCCGGGGAGGAGTAAACTCACGCCGTTCTGAAAAAAGCCGTCGTGCCTTGCGACACATCGCGCGCGGGGGGTAACGCAACCAAAGCGGTACAGCCAAACGCGGCCTCCGTTGTTAGCCTCAGTCGCATGCAGGTACTTCGCTCGGCTGCTCGGCCACTGCTGGCTCTTCTGGTCATCCTGCTTCCGGCTACCTCGTTCGCGGCCAAGATGCACGTCGTCGCGCTCGGCGCGGTACGCAAAGTTCCCTACACACCTCCGGAAGCCACGCCCGACAACAAAAGCGAAGAAGCCACCACGCTCCGCATCCGCCCGCTTTTGGTCGACGAGAAAACCCGCGAATGGACCGTCGGTGACCTCCACGAAGTCACCGACCGCACCTTCGTCATCCGCCGTGCCCTGCGCATCAACGACTCCCTCCCCGGCGAGGCCGCCCGCTGGACATGGCAGCCCGGCCCCTGGCTCCAGGTCGACCGCACCACCGGGCACATCACGCCGCTGCACCTGCCCAACTTCGACTCACAAATTTCGGAGGTGGCCTGGTTTCGCGACTACGCCGCCTACTGCGGTCTCATCCCCACGCTGAAGGGAGGCGTCGTTGCCGTGGTCGCCGAACTCGGAACACACAAGGCCATCGCGCAACACACCCTCGCCAGCTGGCCCCTAGACAAGCCCTCGCACCCCGTGTGCACCCCCGCGCAATGGCAACGCACCCCCATGCGCGCCACGCTGTCGCTCACCGGCGGCCAGCCCATCACCTTCGACGTCGCCGGCATCAGCTCACTCATCGAGGAGGGCGAAAGCGAAGAAGACTAGCTCAACACGGATCAGGACGTCGCGCCGATTCGAAGACAGTCTACTTAAGCGAAGGAAAGATGCTGGTCCACCCTTCTCAGACCTCCACCCCCACCTCTCGCACCCGAACAAAATCCAGCCGCTATGAACGTAGCAAGGAGGCCTAAGCACCCAAGGGATCCACCCCCTTTACGCACACGGAGCGCCGCTCACTAAGGCGAACAGGTAAAGAAAGCTGCGGAAATCCTGCCTATATCTCGCCGAGACGTGTCGTTCTGGCTCCCCCTCCCCCTTCACACCTGTTGCCGAAGTAGTATCGTGGTCAAAGCACGGACAGTCGCGCTGGAATCACGCTCCTATTGCGTGGCGGCCAGGGTAGCGGCGGACCCGGCGGCAGATCCTCCATCAAAGGGAGCATACGGAACATGTGGAAACCGAATCAGGCTGGCAATCAGACGCCCTCAACCCCAGAACCCGCACGCCCGGGCGCAGCCGGCACAACGAGCACCAATTTCGACGCACCCCGGCCCACCACAGCCGGTGTCCCCGGCGCAGCCGCGACCGGTGAGCAGGCCACCATCGGCAAGAGCCTCGTCATCAAGGGCGAGCTCACCGGCTCGGAGTCGCTCTATATCGATGGCAAGGTTGAAGGCGCCATCACCCTCCCCGGCAATCGCGTCACCGTCGGCCGCAACGGTCAGGTAGCCGCCAACATCTCCGCCCGTGAGATCGTCGTGCTCGGCAAGGTCCGCGGCAATTGCCAGGCCTCCGATCGCGTCGACATCCGCTCCGAGGGCTCGCTCACCGGCGACGTCATCGCCGCACGCATTTCCATCGAAGACGGCGCCTTCTTCAAGGGCGGCATCGACATCCGCAAGCCCGGCACCAATGAGCCCGCCAAGGTCGGCACCCCCACCACCGAAGCCAAACCAGAACCCGTGGGCGCCCAAAGCTAACAACTCACAACGCAACACAAGAAGCCCCGGCCAACGCCGGGGCTTTTTGCCTTTGCTTTTCTATTTGTCATTCCCCGAACGGGGAATCTGCTTTTACTTTTTGCCTTTGCTTTTCCATTTGTCATTCCCCGAACGGGGAACCTGCTCTTGCTTTCTGCCTTTGCTTTTCTTTCTGTCATTCCCCGAACGGGGAACCTGCTCTTGCTTTCGCTTTTGCTTTTCTACTTGTCATTCCCCGAACGGGGAACCTGCTTTTGCTTCGGCCTTGCTTTTCCATTTGTCCCCGAACGGGGAACCTGCTCTTGCTTTCGCTTTTGCTTTTCTAC
>CAXTRU010000449.1:0-2854 GCA_964246665.1 uncultured Acidobacteriaceae bacterium | reverse complement strand
GGCCTGGACCATGTTCGTGACCTGATCGGGCAGTTGGAGGGTCAGGGTATCCATCCGGATCCGTCCGCGCTGTACTTTCCGCTGATCACGGCCAAGCTGAGCGACAAGGATAAGACCGCCCTCCAGCAGATGTTCGCGCGTCCCGGCTTTGCGCAGCAGATCGACACCATCGAGGCGCGGGCGAAGGAGCTGGCCAGTCAGCTCACGTCCAAGGCAGCCGCCTTGCCGTCGGAAAGTTGGCGGCTGTTGATGCATGCCGAGCCGGACCTGGTGCTTTGGCTTGCCGTGCACACCCGCGTGGGGGGTGTGCAGACCAAGATCAAGGCGTTCCTTAAGGATTGGCCGCAGATGCGGCAGAAGATTCCGTATGCGCTGATGCAGGAGATGCGCATCACCCCGGACCTGCCCGAGTACGACAAGCTTCTCGACGATCTGTTCTTTGCGCTGATCGATGGCAAGCTCGACACACCGGAAGCGACACGGGCGTTCCTTGAGCCGTACTCACCACCAGCGCCCCCGCAGGTTCAGGTGCGGCGACGTCCGGCCAAGGCTTCCAGAGGACGCGCCAAAAAGGTTGCCGAAGAGGTCATCCCAGAGCCGAGTGAAGATCTGGACGATGCCGCGGATGGGAACACGGACGACAGTGATGACGAAGAGCAGACGTCCCCGGGCGGGACGCCCGCCAAGGCCGCCACAGTCGCTGACGACGAAGATGACGATGAGGACGATGAGGAGGACGAGCCGGTACGCGCGAACGCTTCGGCAAAGAGCCGCAGTGCTGAGACAACCTCCACGCCGCCCGGACGGGAAGCTATCGCCGTCGAACCTGCGCCGCCTGCTCCTGTTTCTGCGGCGAAGTCGCCCAAACAGTCGAACAACAAGGCAGTCAGCAAGGGCGCATCCGCTAAGAGTGCAGCCACGACCCCGGTAAAAGCAGCCGTCAAAGCGCCGGTGCAGGCGGCTCCTGCCGCTGAAGGAAAACCCGCTGCGAAGGGATTGCCCGTCAAAGCTGCCCCCGCGAAAGCGACGGCCAAGGCGGCTGTGCCGGCAAAGGTGTCTGCAAAGGCACCGGTGAAGGCAGTTCCCGCCAAGGCGCCTGCACGGAGCAAGCCTGTTCCGGCGACCAAAGCTGTCCCACAAAAGGCCCCAGTCAAGGGCCTAGCCAAAAAGGTTGCTGCCAAGGTGCCCGCCAAGAAGGGCGTTCCAGCACCTGCCAAGGCGACCAAAGCCGTGCCGGTGAAAGCCGCGGTCAAGAAGCAAGCCACCAAAGGGCGGGTTCCGGTTCCGGCCAAGCGGGTTCTTCCGGCAAAGCTCGCGAAGAAAGCGCCAGCGAAGGGCCGTAGCGGACGGTAACGTTCAGAGCCTTGGCCAGCTTACCGCTAGTCTCTTTGCCGGCGCCGGACCTCGACGCTAAGCCGCTTGATCTTCTGGTTCAGCGTGGAAAGCGGCACGCGGAAGTACTCGGCCGCTTCTGTTTGGTTCCAATTGCAGCGTTCGAGGCGGTCGGAGATGATGCGCCGCTCGATATCTTCCATCACGTCGAACAGGGAAGCCTTGCTGTTTTCTTCCAGCAGAGCGGTTGAGTAGGTTTGACCGCGCAGCTGAGCCGGTAAGAGATCAGACGTGATCTGTGTGCCGCGCGACAGAACCACTGCGCGCTCCATCGCATTTTCCAGCTCGCGCACATTGCCCGGCCACTCGTAATCCATCATCACGCGCAGGGCGTCCGGGGCGAGTTCCCGAAGCGAAAAGCCATTCTCCTCGGAGTAGCGCTGCAGGTAAAAGTTTGCGAGCAGAGGGATGTCGGTGCGTCGTTGGCGAAGTGGCGGCAGCTCCACCGTAATCACGTTCAGCCGATAGAACAAATCTTCCCGAAAGCGGCCGTCCTTCACGGCCTGCCGGAGGTTCACGTTGGTGGCGGCGATGATCCGCACATCCACCTGGATCTCCTGGGTGCCGCCGACGTGCATGAAGCGTCGATCCTGCAAGACACGGAGCACCTTGGCCTGCATCTCGATGCTCATTGTTCCGATCTCGTCGAGGAAGAGCGTTCCGCCATCGGCAACCTCGAAGAGGCCCTTTTTGGCGGCAACAGCCGAAGTAAAAGCGCCGCGCTCATGGCCAAACAGCGTGGATTCCAGCAGCTCCGAGGGAACGGCGCCCGTGTTGACCGGGATGAAGGGCCGGTCGCGCCGTGGCGAGTTCGCGTGGATGGCCTTGGCGACGAGTTCTTTTCCTGTGCCACTTTCGCCCTGAATAAGGACGGTGGAACGGCTCGGGGCGACTTGCTCGATTAGGGAGAAGAGCTCCAGCATCGGCTCGCTCTTGCCGACGATGTTGTCGAACGAGTAGCGCTGTTTCAGCGTGCGTTTGAGCTGCTGGACCTCCTCTTCCGCGCGGCTTCGGCCGATTGCCGTGCGGATGTCGACTAGCAGCTTTTCATTGTCCCAGGGCTTTTGGATGAAGTTGGCCGCACCCGCCCGAATAGCATCGACAACATTGCCCACGGTGCCATACGCCGTGATCATGATGACGGGAAGATTGGGTGCAAGGCTCTTGATGCGGGGCAGCAGATCGATGCCGGTTTCGCCGGGCAGGGCCAGGTCCAGCAGAAGGAGATCCCAGCTGTGACGTGTGAGCAGATCGAGCCCTGAATTGCCGTTGGAGGCGGATTCGACCTGGAAGCCCTCCAAGGTGATCAGGGTTTCTAAGGAGTCGCGGATGCCCGCTTCATCGTCGATGATCAAGATGCGATAGCCGGGGCCGGATGTCCGGGGCTGATGGGGCGTCACCGGGCTCTCCATGGTTGCGAAATCAGGCATGTACTACGGTTCCTCGTTGTGCAGCGTCATCC
>CAXTRU010000448.1:335-2860 GCA_964246665.1 uncultured Acidobacteriaceae bacterium | reverse complement strand
CCAACTCCGTGCGCAGGAAGCGCCGTCCCCTGACGGCCCCCCGCCCATGAGCAAGGCACCCAAGCAGGAGCAGCCCGAGTACCACGCCGGCTCCACGCTCAAGGTCAACGTGAACCTCGTCGACGTGTACTTTTCTGTGCGCGACAAGAACGGCTTCGTCACCGGCCTCACCAAGGACTCCTGCCAGGTCGCCGAAAATCACGAGCCTCAAACCATCAAGCGGCTCACCCAGGAAAAGAACCTCCCGCTCACCATCGGCATCCTGCTGGACACCTCCGGCAGCCAGGAAAACGTCCTTCCGCTCGAAAAGGATTCTGGCGCCCGCTTCTTGAAAGAGATTCTCACGCCCAAGGACGAGGCCTTCCTGATCTCCTTCGACGTCAACGTCGATCTGCTCTCTGACTACACCAACTCCCCCGCTGAGCTCCACCGCGCCATCGACAAAGCCTCGATCAACGAGGCCAGCTCGTCGGCCGGCATCCCCGGCATCGGCGGCGGCCCCATGCCGACCTCGAACCCCCGCGGCACCCTGCTCTACGACGCTGTCTACCTCGGCGCGCATGACAAGCTCATGTCGCAAACCGGCCGCAAGGTCCTCGTCATCCTCACCGACGGCCAGGATCAGGGCTCCCAGGTCAAGATCAAGGAAGCCATCGAGGCCGCCCAAAAGGCCAACGTCATCGTCTATCCCATCCTCATCGCCGACCGTGGCAGCTACGCCGCCGCCGGCATCCTGTACACCGGCTCCGGTCAGATGGACCAACTCGCCCGCGAAACTGGCGGACGCGTGATCAACGTCGGCAACAACGGCCGCCGCCTCGAAGACGCCTTCGACCAAATTCAGGACGAGCTGCGCACCCAATACCTGCTCAGCTACACGCCCACCAACAAGGCCGCCGACGGCACCTACCGCAAAATCGACATGACCTGCGGCAAAGGCCTGCAGGTGCAGGCCCGCAAGGGCTACTACGCCACCAGCAGCGAAGAACAAGCCTCCACGGAGTGATCAGGGGTCAGGGCTTAGGGATCAGGGCTTAGGGCTCAGGACAGAGCTCATAGGAGGACGTCGCGTCCTCGCCCGTCCGGTGTAGCCGCGGGCTTTAGCCAGCGGTTCACCAGCGTCTTGCCCAAGGCTTTAGCCTTGGCCTGCGTCCGGCCGCTACATCCGCCCCGCACTTACCCCCGGCGCCAAAGGCTCCACCGTATTCGTGTCGACCTCCTCGGCCAGCCACCCTTCCGCGCCATAGTCCTTCAACACAACCGTCATCACCAGATCGTCTTCCGGCGGATCACTCTTACCGGAAGGGTTCTTCCAACTCGCCTGAAACGCAATCACCCCCGGCGCCAGCTTGCGTTGGGTCAACACCTTGGGCGCGGCAAAATGGGCCGTATGGAACGGGCCGCTGTGCAGCCAGGTCACCGCGCGCCGAATCTCGTCCTTGCCGCTGGCCACCACGCCAAACCGATTCACCGTGACGCAGTCATCGGCGTGCAGTTTCATGATGGCGTCGACATCGTGCGCGTCCCAGGCCTTACCCCAAAGCTCGACAAATTGTTGCGCTGATCCGACCGTCTGCCCAAAGGCGCTTCCAGCCATCCCGACGGTCAGGGCAATGATTCCCAGATAGGTTCGTGTGGCTCTCATGGCCCGAGCATATCCCCGTGGTTACGCGAAGGGAACCCAAAGTTCTGCCCCTTTCGGACCATGACCTCCCTGTCCAAAAGCGTCACGCGCCCACAAGCAACCTATGCCGCCGCAGCCCGGTTGTGCCGCCAGCCTCGCCCTAGGCCTCCATCGCCCCCGAGTAGATCGCCATCCCCGCCACCGCGTCCACGCCCATCGCATGGAGCGCGTCCACCTCGGCCTGCTCCTTGATGCCGCCCGCCACAATCAGTTGCTTCGCCGTGGTCGACCGCAGAATCGCCGCCACATCCCCCGGAAATCCACGCATCGTCCCCTCGGTATCCACATGCGTGTACAGGAAAGCCGCGGGGAAGTCTTCCAACCACGTGATCGCCTCCTCGGGCGTCAGCGCTACCTGATCCTTCCATCCGCGCACCGCCACCTTGCCGCCCTTGGTGTCGACCGAGAAGCACAACGCATCCTCACCCAGGGTCTTCTTCAGCGCCGCCGCAAACTCCAGCCGAATCAGCTTGTGCCGCCGCGGTGTTCCGGCATCCACCTCCGCGCCAAACAGGCTGGACCCGTAGATCACCCGCTTCGCCCCAATCTCCAGCAGGCGCTGCCCGTCCTCGGCCGTGCGCAATCCGCCGCCCACCTGGCAGGGCAGCCGCCGGCAGATCATCTCGATCAGCTGCCGGTTCTCGCCTTGCCGCATCGCGGCATCCAGGTCGATCAGCTGCACCAGCGGGTACCGCGCAAACCGCTCGATCCAGTACTCAAAGTCATCAAACGCCAGCTTCAGGGTCTCGCCCTGTACCAGCTGCACAATCCGTCCACCCATCAAGTCAATCGAAGGAATCAGCACATACCCATTCCCGCAGCCCATCGCACGGCACGCTCC
>CAXTRU010000448.1:0-325 GCA_964246665.1 uncultured Acidobacteriaceae bacterium | reverse complement strand
GTGGAGTTGCCCGTGACCCCACCCTTTTCGCTGCAACCACGATGCGAAATCTTTCCGCGTACGCTCTTCGGCGAAATCGAAACGGCCCAACTTCGGCTACAAAAACAGCGCGGCAAAGAGCAACACGACATACGCCCCAACGCTTCTATCTCGTTCGGCGACACACACACGGGCCGCCCAAGGAGAACAAGCACCATGGCTGATCAGCAAGGGACCGGCAAGCACCCGCACAAGAGCGCAGCAGAACCTTACGAGCACCACGAAGCCCCCACGACCACGAGCTACAGCACCAGAAGCCGCGGCTCTACGCTCCACGGCAGCAGCA
>CAXTRU010000447.1:0-2872 GCA_964246665.1 uncultured Acidobacteriaceae bacterium | reverse complement strand
TCCTTACAGGTGGACTCAGGCGAGAGGTTTGAGAGCGTAGACCTTTACGCTGGCGGCAGCTGCGTTCACGTCATACTGCGAGAGCAACGTTGTCAGCTCCGCATGGAGGGAAGCGGAGTCGGTCGTTGCCGGAGTGCAGCATGCCTCTCCGACGACCTGAAAAGGACTATCGGCGTCCATACTGGGCGAGCAGCAACCGGCTTGGTTCTCGACCTTGGCATAGGCGTTCAGGTCAGCACCGCTGTCCACGATCTCAACGTGCTGGAAGCCTGCCTCCAGCAGCCCTGCCCGGTAGTCGTCGATCAGCACAGCTCCCGCAATGCAGCCCACATAGGCTGCCATGCTCTGAGCAACGGCTTCAGGCAGCTCGTGCTTGAGGGCGATGTCACTCAGGGCGACCCGGCCACCCGGCTTGAGCACCCGTGCGATCTCGCGGAAGACGGCTGGCTTGTCAGGAGCTAGATTGATGACGCAGTTGGAGATGATGCAATCTACCGAAGCGTCCGGCAGAGGAATCTGGTCGATAGTCGATTGGTAGAACTCGACGTTGCTATAGCCACCTTTCGCCGCGTTGTCGCGTGCACGCTCGATCATCGAACCGGTCATGTCGATACCGATGGCGCGCCCCTCTGGACCAACCATCTTGGAAGCCAGAAACACGTCCAGACCGCCGCCTGAACCAAGGTCCACGACCACCTCACCTGGGCGGATGTGAGCTGTTGCCGTGGGATTGCCACACGACAGCCCCATGTTGGCCTCTGCTGGAATCGAGGTAAGCTCCTCGGCGCTGTAGCCAAACGCTTCCGCTACCGCCTTCACGCCCGCATGATCGCTGGACAAGGTGCTCTCCGCGACCGCCCCGTACTTCGACTTCATCGAATCAAGTAGCTGCTCTGACATACATCCTCCATACATCTGCTTTGCCGACTATATGGCTTGCGTTCGGATACGTCAATGCGTATACATAAGTCATGGCAGCAAAGCAGGCGTACAACGTGGAGCGGTTCTTTCAAGCGCTGGGAGACAACACCCGGCTCCGGCTGCTGAACCTCATGGACGATCAGGAGATTTGCGTCTGCTACTTTGTGGAGATCTTGGGCGGTCCCCAGCCCAAAATCTCGCGGCATCTTGCGTATCTCCGCAGTGCAGGCATTGTGGAGGCGAGGCGAGAAGGAAAGTGGATGCACTACCGGATCGTCATGCCGCCCCACATCGGGGCCTCACAAGTCCTCCGGCAGACCCTCGCCTGGCTCAAAGACGAAAAGACCATGCAGGCCGATAAAGCCCGGCTCGCGAAAGCCTGCTGCGCCCCTTCAAAGTACGCGCTTCTCGACGGCGCACCCCTGCCCACACCAGTCAACAACGAATCCTGCGAGGCCTGCTAAATGTCTACCGCTCCCGTCACTCACGGCCAGATCTGCGCCCCTGCTGCCCGAAAGAAGCTGTCCTTCCTGGATCGCTTTTTGACGCTCTGGATCTTCCTGGCCATGGCAATCGGCGTTGCCATTGGTCACTTCGTGCCTTCTTCGGCTGGCTTTGTAAACCGCTTCCAAAGCGGAACGACCAACATCCCCATTGCTATCGGGCTCATCATCATGATGTTCCCGCCGTTGGCAAAGGTCCGCTACGAGAAACTCGGGGAAGTCTTCCGCAACAAGCGGGTACTCGGCCTGTCCCTGGTACAGAACTGGCTCATTGGCCCCGCGCTCATGTTCTTGCTGGCCATCACGTTCCTGCGTGGTGAACCGGCCTACATGCGCGGTCTGATCCTGATCGGCATCGCTCGCTGTATCGCCATGGTGCTCGTATGGAACGAACTGGCGGAGGGTGACACGGACTACGTTGCCGGTCTCGTCGCCATCAATAGCGTCTTCCAGGTGCTCTTCTACAGTCTTTACGCCTGGATCTTCCTGACCGTACTCCCAAAGTTCTTTGGTCTTCAGGGAAGCATCGTGCCCATCAGCATCGGTGACATCGCGAAGAGCGTGGGCCTCTACCTGGGCGTTCCCTTCGTGGCCGGCTTCCTGACCCGGTTTGTCCTGATCCGGCTGAAGGGAGAAGAGTGGTATCGGACGCGGTTTGTCCCGCGTATCAGTCCTCTGACCCTCGTCGCGTTGCTCTTCACGATTCTGGTCATGTTCTCGCTTAAGGGCGATCTAATCGTGCGACTGCCGCTCGATGTAGTGAAAATCGCCATCCCGCTCGTCATCTACTTCCTGATCATGTTCCTCGTGAGCTTCTGGATGGGTAAAAAGCTGGGCGCCGACTACGCGCAATCCGCCACCCTGTCCTTCACCGCGGCTGGCAACAATTTCGAGCTGGCAATTGCTGTGGCCGTGGCGGTTTTCGGGCTGAACTCGGGCGAGGCGTTTGTGGGCGTCGTTGGGCCGCTGATCGAGGTTCCGGCCCTGATCGGCCTTGTCAACGTCGCATTCTGGATGCGGAAGCGGTATTTCAGCTCCGGCAGCACCGGATTTGCGGTGCGCCCGGTCGAGGACACCCCGTAGGTGGCAGAGGAGAGGGCTTGATTCAGGGCGTGGAAGGCGTATTCTGTTGTTGACTTCCGGCGGGCTCCACCCCACCGGAAGGTTGCTACATCTGCCTTACCTCATGAGGTAGAGCAGAGCTGCAATCCACCGCAAGGGCAAATGGATTGCAAGGTTGAAGCTCATGCTGACTCGTAGCATTGCTTCTTCCTCCTTTCAACGAGAATGACGGCCCTGTTGACGCAGGGCCGTGTTGCTTTTGGCAACCTCGGTTTTGCCCCTGCTCGAACCAAAAGCGCATTGTGATGCCCCGTTTAGAGCGCCAGATTGAGTCTAAGCGTTAATGCTGCGAGGCGTGTGGTACCAAGTACAATCCTTCGTATAAC
>CAXTRU010000446.1:0-2906 GCA_964246665.1 uncultured Acidobacteriaceae bacterium | reverse complement strand
CCCTGCCGCCACGGGGCCAGGAGCTGCGCCAACGGCACCGGCTCTCCCCGGGACACCTTCCGCAGCGTCAGAACCGAGCCCCGCCAGCACGCCCGCTTCGCAACCGGCATCCAGCGCTGCGCCGACGGCTCCCACAGCCGGTGCCCTGAAGACCCCAGCTACTCCTGACGCGCCGCAGAAGCCCACCCCAGCACCGCAGTAGGGATACCCATGCGACGCGCGGCACAGTGGTGAACGTGGCTAACCCCGCCGCGCGCGGGCCAAGGCACCTTCGATCGGCTGTGTTGGCTCCTTGTCGACGACAGACCCTGGATGACTCAGCTGCAGCGCTGTGCTCATCGCCAGGTGCACGGCCTGGATCCGCTTCAGCACGCTGCCGGTGAACGCAATCCTCTTTACGTCTTCCGGATCACATCCGGCAGCGCGCATTTTAGATAGCACGATGCTGACCTGCGAGGCCAACTCCTCGCCCGCACGGTCCAGCACGCTTTTGGCCAGGGCGTCTCCCTGCCCGGCGCAACGAGCAACCGCCTCCGACAACATGGCGAAGTCCGGCCGGGGGCGGCCGTTGGCCTTTGCGACCAACGCTGCGGTGCTGTTGATTCCCCACAGCGCGTTGATCTCCCGCAGCAGGCAACTGGGCACGCCGCGATCGATGGCGCGCAAACCGCTCCGGATGCCTTCCAGACCGATCCAGTGCCCTGAGCCTTCATCGCCCAACATGGGTCCCCAGCCACCAGCCGTCATGCGCGGCCCGTTTGCGCAACGACCCACAACATGGGAACCCGTGCCCGCGATAACCAGCACGCCCGGCGCCTGATTGCCAAAGGCCGCCTCCAGCGCAATCTCCTCATCGCCCGTCAAAATCAGCTCGCCCGTCAGCACTTGACCCAGGGTCTCCTCAGCCCAGGCGCGCACACCTTCGCTGGAGATCCCTGCAAGCCCCATGCAGGCTCGCGTCACCAGGTACAGCGGCACCTTGGCATGCGCACTGGCCTCTTCCAGCAATCGCCGCAAGCGTGCTGACGCCTCGGGCGCACCCACGGACATAATCTTGACCGTCTCGCCGGTGACGCGCGCCAACACTCGCTCTTCGTCCGCTATCACACACTCAGTCTTCGTGCCGCCCGCGTCCACGGCAAGATACACACCCATTCCTCCAGCATCCTTCCACTTCGTCTGATCCGTTCAGGCCGCTATCATACGGGCAAACCACAGCAGGCGGCTTGGGCACGCAACCACGCTCATCTCGCCGCCGGAGAGCACCTTGCCCCCCAGCTTTGCCCCGCTCGCGTTTGCCCTTCCGCTAACCCAGCACCTGCGTGCCCCGGACCTCATCCTCATCGCAATCTACCTCATCGCGATTACATTGTTTGGGTTAAAGTTCCGCACACGCGAGACCGGCGCAGGCGGCAATCGTCAACCGGACAGGTCACTGAAGAACTACTTCCTCGCGGGCAACACGATTCCGTGGTGGGCCATTGCGCTTTCCGTCGTTTCTGCTGAAACATCGACGTTGACCATCATCTCGATCCCGGGCGTTGCGTTCACGGGTAACTTCGGCTTTCTGCAAGTGGTGTTGGGCTATTTGCTTGGTCGTGTTGTAGTGGCTGGGCTGTTCTTGCCGCGCTACTTCGCGGGCGAGATGCTCACAGCCTACCAACTCATCGATCGCCGCTTCGGCCCCGTGCTGCACAAGGTCACCGCCGGGCTCTTCCTGCTCACACGCGCTGCCGCGGAGGGCGTCCGAGTCTTCGCGGTGAGTATCGTGGTTTCCATCGCGATCGGCACAGGAGACATCCTGTCCATCGGCATCATCACGGCCCTGACGCTGCTCTACACCTTCGAGGGCGGGCTGGCAGCCGTGATCTGGACCGATGTTGTGCAGGTGGGCATCTACGTTGCCGGAACCGTGGTGGCGCTCATCTCGCTTGGACACCACATCCCGGGCGGCTGGGCGATGATCCTCCACACCGCCGGTGCCGCGGGCAAGTTCCAGACTTTCAACTTCGCGCTGAACCTCACCCAGAGCTATACGTTTTGGGCTGGCGTGCTTGGCGGCACGTGTCTCACCATGGCTTCGCATGGCACCGACCAGCTCATGGTGCAGCGCCTGCTCGCCGCATGCAACCTCGGCGAAGCACAGGTCGCGCTGCTCAGCTCCGGCGTTGTGATCTTCGCGCAGTTCGCCTTCTTTCTGCTGATCGGCGCAGGCCTGTGGGTGTTCTACAACCCCGCCTTCAACCCTGGGCCCTGGACCCTGAGCCCTGTGCCCTCGGCAGACCGCCTCTTCCCGACCTTCATTACCCAGCAGATGCCTGTCGGCATTGCCGGCCTGCTGATCGCCGCGATCCTGGCTGCGGCCATGAGTAACCTGTCTGCCGCGCTGAACTCGCTGAGTTCCACCACGGTCGTCGACTTCTACATCCGCCTCCGCCCCCAAACCACCGACCGCGAACGCACGGTGGTCGCCAAATCGTCCACCGTGCTCTGGGCCCTTGTCCTCTTCGCCATCGCCATCATCAGCCTGCACAACGGCGGCAAGGGCCATGTCGTCGAGATCGGCCTGTCCATCGCCTCGGTCGCCTACGGCTGCCTGCTCGGGGTGTTCTTGCTCGGGACGCTGACGCGCTTCGTGTCGGAGTGGGGCGCCATTGTTGGGATGCTATGCGGCTTTGTGCTCAACGTGTGGCTCTGGCAAGGCAGCTTCCCGGCCCGCCTCGGCCCGCTCACGGTCCCGCACGTTGCCTTCACCTGGTACGTGCTCATCGGGGCCGCTGTAACGTTCGCCATCGGCTCTCTTGCAAGCCTGGTTTTGCGCAGGATCTCTCGCCCCACACTCACACACAAAGCCGCTACCACAGCCGCGGTCGCACTCTTGCTTTTCTCTTTGTCATTCCCCGAAC
>CAXTRU010000445.1:0-2908 GCA_964246665.1 uncultured Acidobacteriaceae bacterium | reverse complement strand
ACCCTAGCCCCCGGCCACCCCGCAAATCTCAATCACTTCGATCAAAGCGGTCGCCTGATCGCGACGTACATCCGTGGTGAGCAGGTCCCTACTAGCAGCTGAGCGCAGACACTGTGCGACAAGCGAGACTGCTGCAGAGATGAGCTCAGCGAGTGCCCAGCAGACCTTCCACAGCCGCCCCCACCAGGATCAGCAGCGGCGCTGGGCCGACTTCCGCCCCAGCAAGCTCCCCGAGCGCACAGGCCACGTAGCTCTGCCGAACCGTTGCGGCGTGCGAGACGGCTGCGCATGGAGTCTCCGCGCTCACTCCCGCATCCAGCAGTTCCGTCATAAGCCGCTGCAGATCCCTCCCCGGCATATACACCACCACCGTCGCATCCTCCGGCATCGGCCCGGACCAGATAGGCTTATCCGCGTCCTTGCCCGCAGCGTGGTGCCCCGTCAGGAAGACCAGCTTGGACGCATGCTCCCGGTCCGTCAGCGGCAACGTCAACGCCGCTCCCGCGCCAAAGGCCGCCGTTACCCCGGGCACCACCTCGAAGGGCACCCCGGCCGCCCGCAACGCCGCGATCTCCTCGCCCGCACGACCGAAAACAAGCGGATCACCCGACTTCAAGCGAATCACGGATCGCCCCGCGCGTGCTTCTGACACCATCAGGGCGTGAATGTCCGTCTGCGTGATCCGAGGCTGTCCACAGCGCTTTCCGACACTGATGACCTCCGCGCTGTCGCTGACCAGCGCCATGACCTCGGCCGAGACCAGGTCGTCATGCAGCACGACCTGCGCCGTTTGGAGCAGGCGTAACGCCCGCAGTGTCAGCAGTTCAGGGTCGCCCGGCCCGGCACCAACCAGGTACACCGTCCCCGCCTGCGCCCGCGTACGTGCGCCGGCCTCACTCAAAGCACGGACTCCTCCGGACTTTCCAGGTCGCTTGGCTCCCCGACCGGGTCCAGCGAGGGCACACCGGTGCCGGCGACGTTCCCGTGCGTCATGGCCGCTCCCACATACCCAAACTCCCGAGCATGCTGCCGGGCCCGCATGCGCGCCGGGCATCCGTCGTACCCGCACACGTCCCGCTGGGCCAGTTCGTGCAGCAGCTGTTTTCGGGGCTCGCCAATGGGCTCCACCGCGGTCACCTCGCGCCGCAATCGTCCCAGTTCCATGAGCCATTCGCTCATGTCCGGCGGAAGTGCCGCGTTGATCTCCTTGCGCAGGCGCTGCGCCAACGCAGGGCTGTCGCCTGCGGTGGAGATGGCAATCTGCAGCTCCCCACGCCGGACGATCGACGGGAAGTAGAAGTCGCAGAACGGCGGATCGTCGACCGCGTTGCACAACACGCCCCGCTCGCTGGCCTCGGCAAAGACCGCCCGGTTCACCTCAGCCGTGGCTGTACCCGCCACAGCCAGAAATACACCGGTAAGATCCCCAGCCTGGTACGGACGCTGCATCCACTCGATCTCGCCGGCTTCGGCCCACTCACAGATTCGGGGCAACGCCTCAGGTGCGATCACCCGCACGCGAGCTTCGGCCTGCAGCAGCGCCTCGATCTTGCCTTCGGCGATCGCCCCCGCTCCAACGACCACGCAAGGCCGGGCCGTGAGCTTCAAAAACATCGGAAAAAGGCTCATGGGACTCCTTGGGTGACTGTTCTTCGCACGCGGGCGAAAGGGTTCATCACGACTTACATGTCGATGTTCGGCGCTACGTGGCGGCCGGGTGCGGGGTCCCGATCCACCGGAGCCACGACCGCTCCCGCAATCAGGTTGCGCAGATCCTCGTCGCTTGTGCGATTGAAGTACCCGCGCAGGTTTTCCCCCTCGAAGCGGAGGACCATGTAGCCCTGCAGCAGTCGCTCAATCGCCTGGGGTACATCTTCGGCCGCCGCGCGATAGCCGATGGGCCGGGCCGCCCGTGCATGCTCGCCGACCGCGCCGCCAACGCAGAAGTAATAGGCGTCTACCAGCGCGCCATCTTTCTTGATCTTCTTACCCTCAAGCCCGATGTCGGCGATCCAGTGTTGCCCACAGCTGTTCGTGCAGCCGGTGACGTGGAGTTTGATCTGCTGATCGAACTCCGGTAGCCGCTCTTCCATCTCGCCGATGAGCCACTTGGTAAAGCCCTTCGTCTCAGAGATTGCCAGCTTGCAGAACTCCGTCCCGGTGCACGCGATCGCGCCGCGATAGAACACGGAAGGCTCGACCTGCAGCTCCAACTTGGCCAACTCACTCACCAACTCCTGCACCTGCTCATTGCGGACGTTCACGATCACGATGTTCTGCATGATCGTCGTGCGGAGATGTCCGTCACCATACCTATCGGCAAGCTCGGCCAAAACTTTAAGCTTTTCTGCATTCAGACGCCCACGCAGCACGGTGGCCCCAACGCTGCTCAGGCCATCCTGCTTTTGCTTGCGCACACCCACGTGATCCCGGTACAGGTCGTCTGCAATCGGGCCTTCCTCGCATGGATCGAACGTGAAGCCCATCTTCTCTTCCACGGCGGCCAGCATGCTCTCGGCCGTCCAGCCATGCTTCAAAAAGAGGTACTTCAGCCGGGCACGCGTCCGGTTCTCGCGCAGTTCCTGCTGCTCGCGGAAGATCTCGCACACGGCCGTCACCGCAGCCAAGGCTTTGTCCTGCGGCACGAAGGCGTTCAGCCGCACCGCCATATGCGGCTCGGTCGATAAACCGCCGCCCACCCGGATGCTGTAACCGATCTCTTCGACGCCATCCTTCACGCGCTTCAGCGCGGTCAGCCCTACGTCGTTGATCTCCGGGTACGAGCACCAGATTGGGCAGCCGGTCACCGAGATCTTGAACTTGCGCGGTAGGTTCACAAAGGCCGGATTTGCCGTCAGCACCTGCGCGATCTCAACGGCTAACGGCGAAGCGTCAAGCAGCTCTTCAT
>CAXTRU010000444.1:273-2910 GCA_964246665.1 uncultured Acidobacteriaceae bacterium | reverse complement strand
GCTGTAGGCTAGGTCGTCGCTGGGTGGCTTGGGCGGGGTGGTTAGCCAGGTTTGGACGTACTCGGGGCGATTGTAGGCGCGGCCGGCGAAGAGCAGGGCGGGGCGGCGGCCGGGGAGTTCGAGAAAGCCCTGCGCGTCGGCGGGGTACTCCCACTTTTCCGGGTGCGCGATCAAGGGGTACAGGTAGGCGGCGACGCTGCGCAGGCCGACTTCGTCGATGAGCTGGTAGTCCCAGAGGAGGTCGAACTGCGAGCTGAGCAGCTGGCAGGCGCCGCCGAGCAGGTCGAGGTTGAAGAGCGTATTGCGATAGGGGTTGGGTGTGGCGACCTCCGCGGGGAAGACGCCGTCGGGGCGGATCTGATTGCGCAGCGTGTGTTGGCGGAAGCGTTTGCGATTGGCTTCCAGGGTGTTTTCGTCGCGGTTGAAGCGGGCGATGGCGCTGGAGACGAGCAGCCAGGCGGAGGCGCGGTGGTCTTTGCTTTCGCGCGCGATGAAGGCCTGCTTGTTCTCGTCGAGCCAGTGCTGGGCGTCCGTAAACCAGACCTGGATGGCGGTGAGGTCTTCGGGGGCGAGGGTGTCGGTGAGGAAGCTGAGGGCGCGGGCGAGCTCGGCGAGGGGGACGAGGTCGACGACGCCCATGGGCGTGCCGGCCGTGGTGCCCGGCGTGCAGCCGGCCTGGCTGAAGAGTGGGTCGAGGCGGGTTGCGGGGTCGAGCAGCCAGGCCTTGAGGTGCGGGAGGGTGCGCTGGGCGTAGGTGTCGTCCCCGGTGAGGACGAAGCCGGCGGTTAGGGCGGCGACGGTGTTGGAAAAGACGCGGAGGCTTTCGGCGTCGGCGCGGAGGAGCTTGGGGTGGGCGGTGGCGCCGGCGGTGGTGAGGTTGGGTTCGGTTTCGGTGTGGAAGGTGTGCGCAGCGGGTGGGTGGATGGGCGCGGTGAGCGCGGCTTTGGCGTCGGCGAGGATGTTGATATGGTCGAGCTCGGCGACGTTGGCGTGGGTCGGGCCGACTGTCTGCGCCGCAAGCTTGTGCGCGAGCAGGGTAGCCGTGGTGATCTGGAGAAAGCTGCGCCTGGAAAAAGGAAGAGACCTCATGCGGGGTGAGGGTAGCACGGGCAAATGTCTCGTTGCCCACTGATCCTGATGGGCAGCGGTATGGGGAAGGCTTGGCGTATGTCGATGATGGGCGACACCTGGTGTTTTGTTCGAAAAAGCAGAACGTTGCCGACGTATGCTCCGCTCTGTCGCGTACTAGAAAGTCTGCTGTCGGTGCGCCATTATGGCGACCCTGCGGTCGTGCATTCAGTCGGCGGCGAAAACAAGGAGATCCATATGAAAACGTCGACCTCTATCCTGGCCTTGCTGCTTGCCCTGCCTACTTCCAGCGCGTTCGCAGGTGCAATCCCATATCCCAATACCGGAACTGTCGCACCTGAGGTGCCCACCTACGCCGCTGCGAATGGAGGCATCAACATTTACTACTACGGCAGCACCGCGGCGGACACTGATTTTGTCCAGGTTTACGATGTGCAGACCGGGTACAACAGTGGCTCGATCCTGAACAACCACGCGACCACCGTTGGGACCGAGATCAGCGTGGGCACTGGCACAGGGCAGATCAACGCAGGGGATCAACTGGTTTTCTACATCGAGACGCCATCCGGTCAGTTCGCCTCGCTCGCGAGTTACAGCTCTGACAACATAAATCACGCGTACATCACCTCGTTCGACGGTGGCACGGTAGGGACCACAGATGTTCCGGCCGGCTTGTACGTTGCCCTGGAAGACCTGCCAAATGGCGGATCGGACCTGAACTACAACGACGATACCTTCGTCTTTACGGGCGTATCTGCACCCACGGTCAGCAGTGTGACGCCGGAGCCAACCTCGCTTGCGCTCTTCGGTACCGGCTTGCTGGGCACCATGGGTGCTGTGCGCAGGCGTATGGCTGCCAACGGCTAAAGGCGAAGCTGGATGTACGTGCAAAAGGGAGGAGCGTGGGCTCCTCCAGTTTGCACTTCTCACGAGCTGCCACGCCTACGACGGGGGGAGTTGGGTGCGGTCCCAGCCTCCGCCCAGGGCCTTGACGAGGTTGACGGTGGCGTCCATGCGACGGCGGAGGATGTCGATGTCGTTGCGTTCGGCGGCGAGGGCGCTGGTTTGGGCAGTGATGACCTGGAGGAAGGTGTCGACGCCGCCGACGTGCGGTTATTGAAGATGCGTTGCGACTCGAGCGCGGCGTTGGTCGCGTTGCGTTGCTGCACCTGTTCGTCGGCGAGCACGCGCAGGGCGACGAGGTTGTCTTCGGTCTGCTGGAAGGCCGTGATGACGGTCTGTTTGTAGCTGGCGGCGTTGCGGTCAAACTGAGCGAGGGCTTCTTGCTTTACGCCTTTGCGCCGGCCGCCTTCGAAGAAGGTGTAGGCGATGCCAGGGCCGAGCGAGTAGACGACGCTGGCGGGCGAGAAGACAGATTGGAGCGCGGCCGTGCTCTGGTAGCCGGCGGAGGCGCCGAAGACGAGCTGCGGGTAAAAGGCGGATTGCGCGATGCCGATGGCCTCGTTGCCTTCCTGTGCGCGGCGTTCGGCGGCGGCGATGTCGGGGCGGCGCTCGAGCAGTTGGGATGGCACTCCGGTCGGGATCGGC
>CAXTRU010000444.1:0-263 GCA_964246665.1 uncultured Acidobacteriaceae bacterium | reverse complement strand
TGCAGTTGTGAGGGCTGGCCGGGGGGGTGGCCGGGGGGCTGCGTGTCGACCGGCAGCGGCGAGAACGGGATGGTGAGCTGCGCGGGCGCTTCGCCGATGAGGGCCGCGATGGCGTGCTCGTACTGCTGGCGAATGATCTCTTCGTCGGAGGCGGCGACGCGGGCGGTTTCAAGCTGCGTCTGGGCCTGGGTGACGTCGGCCTTGATGGCGACGCCGCCGAGATAGCGGTTGGTGGTGATGCGGACGGCTTCCTTGTACTGGGC
>CAXTRU010000443.1:0-2910 GCA_964246665.1 uncultured Acidobacteriaceae bacterium | reverse complement strand
GTACTTCATGCACGCGCTGTTCCGAGGTAATGTTGCGCACGTCGCGATAGCAGAATGGATCCTCGATGGCTTTCCCGTGCTCATCAAGCCGCGCATAATCCACGGCCCATCCATCTACCGCGATCGAGCGGATCCCCTCAGGCGCAAGCTCCGCGCATTTGCGAAGGCCCTCATGCAGCCCTGCTTCAATCTTCTCCATGGGCCAGCGCAGGCCGTTACCGGTTTCCATGGCGTTGTTGGAAAAGCGGTGTGCAAGCGTGCTTTGCGGTCCTTCCGGCAGCCAGCGCAGCAATGAGACGCGGCAGCTCTCGGCACCAAGGTCGATGGCTACCAGCGCGCGTGTGTCGGTTGGTTGCAAAATGAAGATCTCCTGAAGCGTTGGGCGCAGCCGAAGCTGCGCCCATTCTGAAACCGCAGTGATCAGCTTAGCGGAGGTACGCTTCCGGCAGACCGCCATCCACCGGGATCAGGTGGCCGCTGGTCACCGGCGCCTTGGGTCCGCCAATGAACAGGATTGCCTCGGCATTGTCCCTGGGGTCGATGGGCACATGCGTGAGCGTACGCTGCGCGTAGAACTTCGCCAGTTTATTCCGCAGGTCGTCATCAGACTCGCTCTCTTAGAACGCGATCTTGTACTTCGAGAGCGATGCCTTAACACGGTCGCGCGGGAACATGGTGGAACCCTTCACCACGGTCGCCGGGCTGATGCCGTTGACGCGAACGTCAGGCGAGTAGGTAATGGCAAGCTCGCGCACCAGGTGGCTGAGCGCCGCCTTGGACACGTCGTACACCTCCGTGCCCTTCTTTGGCACAACCGCATTGGCAGAGCTGGTCAGCACGATAGACGATCCTGTCAGACCCTGCGCCTGGAAGACCTTATTCGCCTCGTCAGCCAGCAGGTAATTCGCCGTGACGTTGATCTCGAGAGTGGTGCCCCACTGCGCGTCACTGATCACGCCGGTAGGCGATGACGGGAAGATCGCCGCGGTGTTGACGAGGATATCGAGACCGCCGTACGTCGCGATGCACTTGTCGAGCGCAGCCTTGATCTTCTCGCGGCTGCGGATGTCGATGACCGTACCGATCGCGGACTCTTTGCCGCCGATCGCCTGTGCCTCAGCGGCAACTTTGTCGGCCGCCTCCTGCGAGAGGTCGGCTACAACGATGTGTGCACCGCGTTGAGCAGCGAGCAGTACCGTCTCGCGACCGATGCCCGAGGCTCCACCAACGACCATCACGATGCGGCGGCTCAGTTCCTTCTCAGGCGGCTGACGCTGAATCTTGGCCTCTTCCAGCGCCCAGTACTCGATCCGGAATGCCTCGGACGGTGGCAGTGCAACGTAGTTCTCTTCTGTCGCGAAAGCCGATGTGTCCGCAGCGGGGCCGGATTGCGGCAGCACCGCCGGGCAGGTGTCGCCGCCAAGTTGTCCCGCGCCGTTCATCACGTGAATCGCGTTGAGGTAGAACTCGCCCGTGATGCGTGACTCGGCCTTGTTCTTGCCGAAGCTGAACATGCCCACGCCGGGCACCAGCACCACGGTTGGGTTTGCGTCGCGCATCTTCGGCGACTCAGGCAGCGCATGGTTCTTGTAGTAGGTCGCGTACTCCTCGCGATAGGTCTCGAGCGACGACGTGATCTTAGCCTTCAACTCGGCAACGTCAGTCTTCGGATCCCACTCGACATACATGGGCCGGATCTTGGTGCGGATGAAGTGATCCGGGCAGCTGGTACCGAGATGCGCCAGCTTCTTCGCGTACTGCGAGTTCACAAACTCCAGCACATCTTCGTTGTCGCTGAACGTGCCGATCAGGCGCTGCTTCTGCGAAACGCCGCCGCGGATGGTCGGCATCAACTCGGCCGCCAGCGTGACGCGCTCGGCATGATTCGTATGCTTCACGCCGCCAAAGGCGGGCAGGCCCTTCTTCAGGTTGTGCGACTCGATAAACTGACCGATCTGGTCAATGATCGTCACCGTGTTCAGATAGCTTTCGCGTTGCGTCTCGCCCCACGTGAACAGGCCATGACCGCCGAGGACAATGCCATCGCAGCCGGAGTTCTGCTCAACGGCGCGCTTCAGCATCATGCCAAGTTCAAAGCCGGGCCGCTGCCACGGCACCCAGACGATCTTGTGGCCAAATTCCTGGTTGAACTGCTCCATCTTTTCGAGACCGTTCGCCGACGCCGCCAGCGCAATGCCCCAGTCAGGATGCAGGTGATCGACGTGCGGAAACGGCAGGTAGCCGTGCAGCGGCGTATCGATCGAAGCTGCGGTCGGATTGTTGTTGAACGTGCAGAGAGGGTACATGGCGACCATCTCATCTTCGTTCTCGACGCCGCGGTAGCGCTTGGTCAGCGAAAGCACCTTGTCGAGATAGAGGGTGGCAAAGCCCGAACGCTTGATTGAACCCAGGTCGCCGCCGCTTCCCTTCACCCAAAGCACCTTCACCGTTTCGCCGGTCAGCGGATCGATCTCGTCCAGCTTGGAGCTGGTGTTCCCACCGCCAAAGTTGGTCAGGCGCAGGTCAGAGCCCAGCAGGTTCGAGCGATAGCGCAGCAGTTCGGGCGGGTCCAGCTTTGAGGCGACCGCGTCATCCCAGCGGTCTTCCAGAAACTTGAGTGTTGCAGTGCTTGCCATGAGATCCCTTCTGATTTTGAAGCTCGACCGGCGCGCGCAACGGCTGCGGCGGCGATTGCGTGTCCCAGCAGTTCGCCGGAATTATTGCATAGCGGCCATGTGACTGGCTGCGTGTCCGGGCGAATTGTTGAGACGTCTCAATTCTAACAAGAACGAGACTCTACCCCATGCATGTATTCCGCCATTCAGAGATAAATCCGAGGCGCGGGCTGTTCATCGACACTTCACATAGAGAGCCCTCGTCACCGGAGCAAACAGAGCAACAGCAGGGCAC
>CAXTRU010000442.1:0-2919 GCA_964246665.1 uncultured Acidobacteriaceae bacterium | reverse complement strand
TCCTCCAGCAGACGGTCAGCAAGCTCCAGAAGCAGATGCGCCGCGCCATGCCACAGCCGCGCGCCTCCACCTGGACCGCCTACTCCGGCACAGCCACCCATTACAGCGAAGCCGACCACGCCGCCAAACGCAGTTTCGTCGCCAACGCGCTGCAACAGGCCCGCCCCGCACACGTGCTCGACGTCGGCGCCAACGCCGGCGTCTACTCCGAGCTCGCCGTCGATGCCGGTGCCGCGGTCGTCGCCATCGACACCGACCTGCAAACGCTTGACCGCCTCCAAACACGCCTGAAAGGCACCCACAAGCCCATTCACCCACTCGTAGTCGACCTCGCCAACCCGACCCCGGGCGTCGGCTGGCGTAATCGCGAGAGCCCCGGCTTCCTCACCCGCGCCGCCGGCAGCTTCGACGGCGTCATCATGCTCGCCGTGATCCACCACCTCCTGCTGCACGACCACATCCCGCTCGCTGAAGTCGCCCGCCTCGCCGCAGACCTCACCACGCGCCACCTCATCATCGAGTGGGTACCCCCGTCCGACCCCATGTTCCGCGAACTCGTGCGCGGCCGCGACGCCATCTTCGCTCACCTCACCGAGGCAGCCTTTCGCGCCGAATTCGGTGCACATTTCCACACCCTCAGCGAGCACGCCCTGGATAATGGCCGCATCCTGTTCCATATGGAGCGCTCCACACCGTGAAGGGACTCGGCGGCGCGGCAACCGCCGCCTTCGCCCTCGCCATCCTCTACCTGCTTTCCCTCATCGGCCCGCTGGTCTCGCCGCAGCACGAGCTCGTCTTCCACCTGCCCGGCTCCGCGACCGCCTTCTTCGTTCCGGTCATCGCAGACGTTGTCCTCGTCTTTCTCCTTCTCACCGCAGCGCTGCTCCTCGCACGGTCGCATCCACGACTCAACCTGCTGCTCTGGTCCGGCCTGCTGCTGGCGCTACCCTCAGGCCTCATCACCACCATCTACGGCTTTGAGAACACCAACGTGCCGCTATGGCTCGGTTGGCCCGTCGCGATCATCGCCCTTCTCGCGTTCCTCGCCATCAACCTGCGCCCGGCAACCTCGCTCCCTCGCTTCCATCGCCTACGCCCCCGCATCTCGCTCGTCCTCAGCTTCCTCGCGCTGCCGGAGCTCCTGCTCTTCGCACAACTCCTCTGGTACGGCTGGCAGGCCCGGCATCTGAATCCGCCCTTCATCCCTGCATCCTCCCACAGCACCGCTTCCGTCGACCCCACCGCGCAGCCACGCATCCTCTGGATCCTCCTCGACGAACTCTCCTACGACCAGATCTATGGCCACCGCTTCCCGGGCCTCCGACTGCCCAACTTCGACCGCCTGGCGCAACAATCGGTCAACTTCACCAACGTCACTCCATCGGCGCAGTACACGCGTCGAGCGATGCCGTCCATGTTCACCGGCATCCCGATCCGGCGCGCGCAGCCCAGCGCCGATGGCCGCCAATTGGTGCTCTACCACGCCGCAACGGGCAAGCAAACCGTCTTTGACCCGCAGGACACCGTCTTCGCCGACGCCCAGCGCGCCGGCCTCCAAACCGCCATTGCCGGCTGGTATGAGCCCTACTGCCGCCTGCTGCCCGGCGTCCTCAACCGTTGCTACTGGACCTACTCCGACGAACTGCCCGCCGGCCTCACCGACGACGGCTCGCTCCTGCAACACACGGTCGAACCCTTCATCCACTTCCTCCGTCTCAGCTTCCGTCCTGCCGGGATTGGCCCGGTCATGCCCACCCATGGCGCGCTGGACGTCCGCCGGCATCGCGCCGACTACATTTCACTCCTGCATGCCAGCGACGTGCTTCTCGCCTCCGGCCAGCCCGGCCTCGTACTCATCCACATGCCCATTCCGCACCCATGGGGCTTCTACGACCGCAAAACCGGCACCTTCCCGGACCACCGCACCTCCTACCTCGACAACCTCGCGCTTGCTGATCTCTATATCGGCAGGATGCGGGCAGAACTTGAGCAGAAAAAATTATGGGACAGCACTTTTGTGTTGGTCATGGGCGACCACTCCTGGCGCACCTCGGCCGTCTGGTCCAGCTCCGCCCATTGGACCGAAGAGGAGCAGGTGGCCAGCCACAACGGCGCCTACGACCCGCGCCCCGCGTACCTGCTGAAGTTGGCCAACCAGCAAACGCCATCGACCCTGGCCGATGCCTTCGACGCCGTGCGCACCCGTTCCCTGCTCGATGCCCTCATGTACGGACAGATCAAAACGCCGCAGGAACTTCAGCGCTGGGCAGCGGCGTCCGCAGCGGCTCGGGCAGCGTCACGAGCTGCGGTTGCCGCGCCAGCTTTGGCGGCACACCACCTTCCGCCACGTTAGGATCCGCGCCTGCGGCTTCATAACAGGTACAGGCGGCCAGACATTCTGGTCTAAGTCACACGCCCATCTCACGATCGTGAAACCATGAGCCCTCGCATGCTTCGCTCCCTGCTCCTTGCTCTCGCCGTTGTTGCCCTCGCCGTTTCCCCGGCACCGTCGCAGATCTCCGCCACGCAAAGCCTCCCGTTTCAGCGCGCAGCCCACCTGCGCCGCGGCATCAACGCCAGCAACTGGTTCGCGCAGGCGCCCGGCCGCTACAACGTGGACCGTCTCCGCTCCTACACCACGGCCGACGACTTCGCGCTCATGCACCACCTCGGCTTCGACCACATCCGCCTCAGCATTGACGCCGACCCTCTGCAGCCCTGGCTATACCACCGCCCCGACGGCGACGCCTTCGTCGGCGAACTCGACCGCGTCATCAAGGACGCCAACGCGCAGCAACTCGCCGTCATCGTGGACATCCACCCGGAAGAGCACTACAAGCAAACACTCCTGCAGGGAAGTGAAGGCGTGCAGCACTTCACCGCGCTCTGGTCCAGCCTGGCCAGGCACCTTGCCGGCAC
>CAXTRU010000441.1:0-2921 GCA_964246665.1 uncultured Acidobacteriaceae bacterium | reverse complement strand
AGGCTACCTACCCGGCACAATGCGAATGCCCTGCTCCGGCGCAAACCGCCGTGCCGGGTAGGTAGCCTTATCCACAAAGCTCAGCGCCGAAGACCCCGAGGCCTCGCAGCCATTCATCGCGGCCAGCGCACCCAGCCGGAAACCAAGCAGGATGCCCCGCTTCACCCAGGCGTTGACCCGCCACCCCGTGGGCTGGTTCGCATCGGGCTCGGCAGAGCGCAACGTCCCCGCCTCCAACGCATCGCGAAGCTCGTAAAAGGCATGCAGCGCATCCGGGTTCTTCACGGCCTCTGCACCCTGTGCAAAGAGGTCTCCAATCGTGTTCTCAAGAGCTTGTAGAGTCATCATCCGTGGTCGATTCTATCGAACCTGACGGCGCACCTCCCCTGCTATATACTTTGGGATATGGCAACCTCTGACACGCTTCCGCGTACTGCAAAGGTCTTCGTGAACAACCGCAGTCAGGCCGTGCGTCTGCCCAAGGATTTCCAGTTCAACACCGCTGAAGTCTTTATCCGCAAAGAGGGGGACGAGGTGATTCTGTCTTCACGACCAGCGACCTGGGACAGCTATCTGGCCAATGGCCCAATTGCCTCTAACGAGTTCATGGATGAAGTCGAGCAGTTGCCGCTGCAAGAACGCGAGTTCTAATGCCGCAGTACATGCTCGACACAGACACCTCGTCTTACATCATGAAGCGTTCCCATCCCGCAGTTCTCGGGCGGCTCCAGAGCATGCCCACGCGAGCGGTTTGCATCTCGGTCGTCACGCTCGCGGAACTGAACTACGGCGTAGCTATATCGCCCCGTGCAGCAAGAGACCAGGCAGCGCTCAACGGCTATCTCCTCCATATGACGGTGCTCTCGATGGACTCGTCAGCAGCGACGCACTACGCGGAGATCCGAGCTTTTCTTAAGTCTTCCGGTCGCATGATCGGCGCGAATGACTTGCTTATCGCAGCGCACGCACGCAGCCTGGGATTGAAGTTAGTGACCAACAACGAGCGCGAGTTCGGCCGTGTTCCTGGCCTGCAGGTTGAGAACTGGACGACCGTCTGACGCCAAGCAGCTTCGCTCGCAGAAACTCAAAACATCCGCAACTTCGTCGGCTCCCCATCCCCCTCAGGCTGATCGAACAACAACCCCAACTCACCCAGGATTCGCTCCAGCGTGCGCCGCGTCGAGGTCGTGACCGGCACCATAGGCAGGCGCAGGTGCTCATTGCCCCGGCCAAGCAACGTCAGCACGGCCTTGATCGGCGCCGGGCTGGGTTCGGTGAACAGCGCCTGCATCAACCGGAAGTAGTGCCGGTTAATGCGCCGCGCCGCGATCCAGTTGTCGGTCATCGCCGCTTCCACCATGTGCGACATCTGCTGCGGAATCGCGTTCGACGCCACCGAGATCACGCCCACGCCGCCGACCGCCAGTGTGGGTAGCGTCAGTGCGTCATCGCCGGCAAATACCCGGAACGACCGCGGCGCCTGGGTCAGGATCGAGGTGATCTGCGTCATCAACCCGCTCGACTCCTTGATGCCCACGATGTTGTGGATCTCCGCCAAACGCAACACCGTATCCGGCTCGAGGTTGGCACCGGTGCGCCCCGGGATGTTGTACAGCAGCACCGGCAGATCGCTGGCCTCAGCCACGGCCTTGAAGTGCTGGTATTGCCCTTCCTGCCCCGGCCGGTTGTAGTACGGGTTCGCCGTCAGAACGCCCGTCAGCTGCGGAATGCGCGCGAGCTTACGGGCGTTCTCCACCGCCCGTGCGGTGTCATTGTGCGTCGCCCCGGCGAACACAGGCACGCGACCCTCGGCGGCTTGCACGGTGATCTCCACCACGCGCAGCCACTCCTGCTCAGTCAATGTCGAAGCTTCGCCCGTCGTCCCTGCCGGAATCAGCAGCGAAACGCCATTGGCAATCTGCCACTCCACATGCGCGTGCAATGCATGTTCATCCACGTTGCCGTCGTGACGGAACGGCGTAACGAGAGCGGTACCGCAGCCCTGCAAATCCATACGGGGATGAGTTTACGACGAATGCGCGGCCGAGTGCGGCGGCGGCCGGCGAGTCTTCTGCACAATCCGCGGCGGCGGCACAAGCCACATCACGGCTACGGTCGACATCATCGCCAACGCAAGGTACGGCGAGCGAAACGCCACAAAGATCGAGCCCAGGTTCAGGAGCGACGAGATCGCCTGCTTCGCCGGCCCTGCCGCGGGAGGCACACCCGTGCGCCGTCGAATCGCGTGCGAAAGCACCGTCCACGCCAGCGCCGGGACGCAGAAGCAAAAGGCGTACACCGCCACCGGCAGCGGTGCGATCCCGCGCGTGCCGATCCACTCAACCCCAAACGGGATCAGCGACAAGGTGAACAGCAGCCCAAGGTTGGCCCACAGGATGCCATGCGTGACGCTCTCCAGGTCGTCCAAGAGGTAGTGATGGTTGACCCAGTAAATACCCACCTGAATGAAGCTCAGCAGGTAGACCGCCAGGATTTTCGCATTGGCCGCCAGCAGTGCGCGATCGCCCATCTCGTGGACCGGCGGCACCTTCAGTTCCAGCACCATGATCGTGATGATTACGGCAATGACGCCGTCCGAAAACGAGTCCAGGCGCGATCGTGAAAGCGATTCCGGCACAGGGTGGGTGCGGTAAGAATACACCGCCGCCGGCGCGCTGATCCGTTCGCTCTATACCCAATTGCCGTGGCGCATCAACGGCTCCGCCGTGCCGTCAATGGCGAGGCCATCCACATGCACCTTGGGCCCGCCGATCATCCAGTCCACGTGGATCAGGCTGTCGTTGGCACCCAGCCTCGTCAACTCGTCATCGGACATCCTCTCGCCGCCAATCAGGCACGTGGAGTACGCCTGTCCCAGCGCGATGTGGCAGGCCGCGTTCTCATCGAACAGTGTGTTGTAG
>CAXTRU010000440.1:0-2958 GCA_964246665.1 uncultured Acidobacteriaceae bacterium | reverse complement strand
CCAACAACGTTGTGGACGTGCTGGGCCGCTTTCTTAACATGGGCGTTGAGCCCTACAATTTCGTTTCCGCGCTGAACTGCATTCTGGCGCAGCGTTTGGTGCGTCAGGTGTGCGAGTTCTGCAGCCGCGAGGTCATCTACAGCGACGCGGATCTGGAACTGAACGGCCTGAACCCGGATGAGTGGCAGGGCTTCCGCTTCCGTGAGGGCACCGGCTGCATGGAGTGCGGTGGCACAGGGTTCCGCGGACGTTCCGCAATCCACGAGTTACTCGAACTCGACGACGAAGTGCGCGACATGCTGCTGGAAAAGCGTCCCGGGTCGGAGATCCGCAAGAAGGCCCGCGAAAAGGGCATGAACTTCTTGCGCGACTCCGCCCTGCAGCGCGTTCGCGCGGGCGTCACCACGCTCCGCGAGATCAACAAGGTCACCTTTATTGAGACCGG
Source organism: uncultured Acidobacteriaceae bacterium (assembly GCA_964246665.1). Lineage (GTDB taxonomy): Bacteria > Acidobacteriota > Terriglobia > Terriglobales > Acidobacteriaceae > Granulicella. Next base: position 2,513 of record CAXTRU010000440.1, on the reverse strand, counting down.
GCGCTAGCATCCCGCAAACGTACGAAGGAGCAGGGCATCGTCGCCCTGCTCCTTCTTCTGGCCTAGGACCTGCTCATTTCTTCTTGCCTAGGATTTGTCGGGGTCGGGGCGGAGCTTGATCAGCTTCTTCATGCCCTGCTCGAAGGGATGGCCTAGCAATTCCTCAGCGCGCGCGGCAAACTCCTTCAAGCCTGGTGTTTGTGTGTGCGCATCCAGGAGTTCCTGGGAGATCCACTGCTCGTAGAAGATAAAGGTTCCGGGCTCCCCTTCAACTTCGTGCAACTCGTAGCTAATGTTGCCTGGGTCGTGTCGTGAGGCCGTAACCAGGCTCACAAGAAACTTCTTGAGCTCGTGTTCTTTACCGGGCTTTGCTTTTGCGGTGTACATCACCACGACGCCGTCGGTGGTTTCTGCCATTGCCTACCCTCCTGCCGTACCCGAGGACGGATGGCACGGCTCGTCACCGCGTTGTACTCTGCCCAGGGCTCCGTTGACTCACACGCACGCACGGTGCCTGCGTCGCATTCCGGCTCCGATGGGGCGCCCGGACCCTTCGGCGATGGCCTTATGACCCAAAGGTGTCAGCATACGACGGGCTTTCTCGACCGTCCAAGTGAGGAGCACTGGCCGCCCGCACGGTAAGCTAGAGTCACCCATCGATGAACCTGCTCCCCAAAGCTTCCGGTAGCCGTCCACGCGTGGCCTGCGAGATCTTCGCCGGGGGCGTTGTGGCCGGGCGCTCGCCCGAGCCCGGGCTGCCCTTGGCGGCTGTGGCGAAAGTTGGTATTCCTGCCGATGCCATCCTGCCAAGCCTGAAGCCGGGCAACATCGCCAACCGTGTCGCCGTGATCGCTGCGCTGCGGCGCGCCCTGGAGCAGGTGGGCGCGCGTTCCAATCTTCGCAACGGCGAATTGACGCTGGTGATCCCGGACGCTGCCGTGCGGGTGCTGCTTTTGGATTTCGACGCGCTGCCGACCAAGCTGTCCGAAGCTCTCCCCATCGTCCGCTTTCGGTTGAAGAAGCTGATCCCATTTGAGCCGGATGACGCCATGGTCAGCTTTCAGGTGATGAGCACCAGCCGCTCCATGATTCGGGTGTTGGCCGTGGCGATCCCGCGCGATGTACTTGGGGAGTATGAATCTGCGGCGCGCGAGGCCGGTTATGAGCCCGGCGCCGTGCTTCCGAGCACGCTGGCCGCCCTGGCTGCGGTGGATGAGGGCGACGGGGCGTCGCTGCTGGTGAATGCGCACCCGGAGGGCGTCACCACGGCGATTGTGCGCGCCGGCATCCTGCTGCTGCACCGGGCCGTTGAGCTGGGTGAGGGTGTCTTGCCCATGCCGGCCAACCTGCCCGCGGCGCTCTTTGAGGGCTCCGCGGCCACACCGCAGGCCGGCCCTCTGCTGCCGTTGGTCGACCGGGACGATTCGCAAGCCGAGTGGGCCGCGCAGGAGCCGCTTCCTGAGCATGGCCGCAACCCCTATGCGGACCGTATCGACGATGAAGCCGTGACCCAAAACCAGGACGCGATCACGGGCATGCCGGTTCCGTATGCCGGCGACACCGATGAGGTTCAAGCGCGCCCCTACGGCGCCCGTGCGCCCCAGAACATCGATCTCTATGCCGGCGAGGCCGCTGCCGCTTCGGAAGACCGCGAACCGGTAGCCCACACCCTTGCGCCGGACGCGCAGGCGGAGGAGATTGCCCGTGCAGTTTCAGTGGCTATCGCTTATTTTGAGGATTCGCTTTCCGTGGCTCCCGAGACGCTGCTCAGTGCCGGTCCGTTGGGCGCGGAGCAGCTTAATCGCGTGCTTCGCGAGCAGGGCGTCGCGCAGGAGGAGGGCGTGCGCGTCCGCGAGATGATCGACCCTGCCGTGCTTGCGCCGGCGGCGGTCACTAGTGCGGTCCCGCGCAGCTGGCTGGCCGGGGTTACAGGAGCGCTGAAGAGCTAACATGCGCGTTCAGGTCAATCTCGCAACACGCCCCTTTGTTGAACTTCGGCCTTTCTTTCTGCGGCTGCGCATGATCATGGCCGCCCTTGCGGTGCTTGGTATCGGCTTCGCTATCGGGGCACACATGCTCAGTGCCCGGGCCGCCAGCCAGCAATTGGAGCTCGACCGGCTGCGCAATCTGACCATCGCAGCACAGGAAAGCAAGCTGCACACCGAGCAGCGGATGCGCGACCCCGTGAACGCCCGCGTGCTGGACCGCGCGCACTTCCTGAATACGCTTTTTCTGCGCAAGAGTTTTTCCTGGACGGCGGTGATGATGGATCTCGAGAATGTGCTCCCGGTCGGGGTGCAGGTGACGTCGATCGAGCCGCAGATTGCGCCGGACGGCAACGTTGGGCTCCGGCTGCGGGTTGCGGGCGAGCGCTCCATTGCGGTCCAGCTGGTGCGCATCCTGGTGCGCTCCCGCCGGTTCTTGAGGCCGCGACTCGTTGGCGAAGCTTCGCAGGTCAAGGAGAACGGCCCCGGGTTGCGCGCCGTGCCCAGCGCGAGTCCGCAGTCCCCAAC
>CAXTRU010000439.1:281-2969 GCA_964246665.1 uncultured Acidobacteriaceae bacterium | reverse complement strand
GCGCTCGAGGGTGCGCGCGGCGTCGCCGTCCTGCTCGTGTTCCTTTTCCACTACGGGGGCGGGCTCCGTGCCCACAAGCCCGTGCTGCGCGCCCTAGGCTACCTTACCCAAGCCGGCTGGATCGGCGTGAACGTATTCTTCGCCCTTTCGGGCTTCCTCATCACCGGCCTACTCGCCGACAGCCTACTCGCGGCCGCAACGAACCCGAGTCCAAAGGCGAAGGCAGCTGCCCTCCGCAACTTCTACGCCCGTCGAGCCCTGCGCCTCCTTCCGCTCTACTTCCCCGCTCTTATCGCCTGCGCGACCGCTGCTCTCCTCAGCGGCGCTACCCTCCTCCAGCTCAAGCCCCTCCTTCTGTACACTGCCTTTCTACAAAACCTGCCGCCGTTCCTGAACCTCGCCCTGCAGACGCCGCCACCGCTTCCGGTCTTTCATCTCTGGAGCCTTGCCGTGGAAGAGCAGTTTTATCTGCTCTGGCCTCTTGCATTGCTGGCCGCCCGCACCCCGCGCCGCGCCCTTCACCTCAGCCTCTATACCTTCGTCGCAAGCTGCCTGTTTCGCGCGGTTCTCTTCGCGCCGCACTTTCTGCCCTGGCCTACGGCCAACAGCTTCGCCACGTTCCTCCCCACGCGCGCCGGCGCCCTCGCTCTCGGCAGCGCCCTCGCGCTCTACGGTCGCCTACCCGAAGCGCCCCAGACCCCGACGACTCCGCCCGGAGCAGCACCCTACCTGGTCATCTCAACAGAGGCGAGGCGCGGCGGAAGGTCCGCTGTCTCTAGCAGCGCGGGGATCCGAGGCGCGGGCCTACACACGGCTTCCCTCTTCACTGCCGCCTTCAGCCTCGCCTTGATCTTCCTCACCACCCATTTCACCCACACGCTCTTGCTCAACAACCGCGTCGCCTTCGTTCTCACGCTCCCCGCCGTTGATCTTCTTTCTGCAGCCTTCGTCGCGCTGGCTCTCTGCCCAAACCCATTGCGCATGATGCTCAGCACCCGCCCTCACTTTCTCCTTGGCCGGGTCAGCTATGGCGTATATGTGTTTCACATCCTGCTGGAGCCGTTCATCGACAGCCTCGGTGCTCGGCTTACCCACACGCACGCAGGCTTTGCGTACCAGGCCGCGCGGATTCTGACCGCGTTTCCCATCACCCTGGCGATCGCGTGGCTTTCTTTCACGCTGCTGGAGCGTCCCTTCCTGCGCATGAAAGGCCGTTTCCCCAACGAGCCGTGGCAGGCTGTTGCAGCCGAGGCAGCGCCGGCCAGGGAAGAAACACCCTGAAGGCGACACCCGCCGCCCACGAGATCGCTGCCAGAGGCCCGAACAACGCAACAGGCAGACCAGCCTTTCACCCGCCAGACATCAAGCGTTCGTGAGCCTTGACTTCCCCTGTCGATCCGAAACGAATTCGACGTTCCGTCAACGTCCGCAGGCCCAAGCCAACTAGCCCTTCAACGTCCCCACGCCGTGCACGATCTCCTGCACCACTTCTTCCGGCGTGCGGTCATTCACCACCCGCAACGCCCCAACCGGCGCCTCAAGGGTCGCAAGCTGGCTGCCCAACAGCGCCGGATTCATGTACGTCCCTTTGCGCGCTTCCAGCCGCTGCTGAATCATCTTCGGATCGCCATCCAGCCACACGAACTGCAGCACACCCTGCGCGATCCCCGCCCTCAATGTGTCGCGATAGGTCGCCTTCAGCGCGGAGCAGGCCAGCACACCTTTGGCCCCCTTTTCGGCCCATCCCTTCAGCAGGTTGTTCAGGGTCTGCAGCCACGGCGCACGGTCCTCGTCGGTCAACGGCGTGCCCGCGCGCATCTTCTCCTTGTTCTCCGGCGAGTGAAAGTCATCCGCGTCCGCAAAGATCGCGCCGATATCCTTGGCCAGCAGCGTGCCAATGGTTGTTTTGCCTGACCCGCTCACGCCCATCACCACAAAGATCCCGGGCGCCTGGCTCGCATTCCCCTGTTCCGCCATGTATCGTTCCTCATCGCTCGAAGACTCACAGCTCGCTGCTGAACAGCAACCTGCACCTGCCTACCAAACCTCAAGCACCACCTGCCCTTATGTCAATCGCTCGGCCGCACTTGGCACATGACCTTCAGGCTGCTCTACTGGAATAGCAAACAGCATCCGGAGATCCCGTTGTCCCTCAACTCCACGCAACCGCAACGTCTCACCGCCCAGGATCTATTTGCCCGTGTGGACGCCCTCGACCCCAAGATCGCCGTCTTCGACTGCGACGGCACCCTCTGGTCCGGCGATGCAGGCTCCTCGTTCATGGGGTGGAGCATGGACACCGGCCTGCTAAGCCCTGACAAGACCGCCTGGCTCAAAGAGCGCTATGAGAGCTACCGGCGCGGTGATGTGTCCGAGCTCGCGATCTGCGGCGAGATGGTGCAGGTCTATGCCGGCCTGGACGAAGCCGCCATGCGCAAGGCCGCCACCAGCTTCTTCCGCGACCACATCGAACCGCACATCTTCGCCGAACTGCGGCAGATCATCACCACGCTGCAACAACGCGGCACCGACATCTGGGCCGTCAGCTCCACCAATGATTGGGTAATCGAAGAAGGCGTGCGCCGCTTCAACATCCCCGCCGATCACGTCCTCGCCGCCCGCGTTGCCGTCGAAAACGGCCTCGTTACCGATCGCCTGATCGACGTTCCCACCGACGAAGGCAAGGTC
>CAXTRU010000439.1:0-271 GCA_964246665.1 uncultured Acidobacteriaceae bacterium | reverse complement strand
GCGCAACGCCGGCATCACGCACCCGGATGCGGTGTTCGGCAACTCCGTCCACGACGCCGCCATGCTGGCCATCGCGCGCCAGGCCTTCCCCATCAATCCGTCGCCCGCACTCATCGAGCGCAGCGCCCGCGAAGGCTGGCCCGTCTACCACCCGGCGGCGATGGCCACATCGGCTTCCGATAAAGACCAGTAACCCACAACGCAAGGCGCGCCCCCTAAGACTGCCGCAACGAAACGGCTTACACTGAGGGCAGAGGTGAAGCGTCCCATC
>CAXTRU010000438.1:600-2969 GCA_964246665.1 uncultured Acidobacteriaceae bacterium | reverse complement strand
CCGCCGGGCTGTCCGCCGCCAAAGCCCGCGCCGCCGCCTCGCGCGTAGGCTTCCGCCGCTGCGGGATCGATGTTGTCGGAGTAAAACCCAAGCTGGTCGTACACCTTGCGCTTCTTCTCGTCGCTCAACACGTCGTTGGCTTCGGAGATCTCTTTAAATTTCTCCTCCGCCTTCTTATCGCCCGGATTCACATCCGGGTGGTACTTGCGCGCCTGCTTGCGGAACGCCTTCCGAATCTCATCGGCGGTCGCCGTCCTCTTCACGCCAAGCGAGCCGTAGTAGTCTTTCTGTTGTGTCGCTGCCATAGATGTCTCGCGAGATTCCTACTCGCATTCTCAACACTTTAGATGATCCGGGTCGCAACCTGTCGCACAGCTTTACGCTCACATCGCAGCCCTTGTTCCAAAGCCGGCTCCCGCCCGGCCCCGGCCACTCAGACCAGCGCACACTCGGCCTCCGTTTCAGCCATGCCTTCCCGATCCAGTCGCAGCAGCAACCCTTGGAACTCAGCCATTGTCTGCGCCGCATGGCTTATCGCGAAGTGCGTGGCCTGCGCCAGCGTCGCACCCGGAAAGAACCGCAGATACAGCTCGACTTTCTGCGTCTCGCCGGCCGGGCCCATGTGCAGCTTGTAGTCGATCCTGCCCGGCCGCAGCAATGCCGGATCCAACGCGTCTGCATCGTTGGTGGTCATCACGTACACCACATTTTCCGGTGCATGGAAGCCATCCAGCACGTTGAGCAGCCCCGAAAGCGTCACGCCGGAGCAATTTTCCTGGGCACCCTCCGCCGCTGCGTTCCCGTTCACCGGAGCCTTCGCTGCGCCCCGGCGATGCCCCGCGCGCATGCAGTCGATGTCCTCGAACAGGATGACGGAGTTCTCCGGCACCTCATTCATCGCCGACTTCAGCGTGCGATCATTCATCTCCGTCAGGTTCAGGGCGTAAATCGACATCCCAAAGTGCGCTGCAAGCCCGGACACCAACGACGTTTTGCCCGTCCCTGGCGGCCCGTACAACAGGTACCCGCGGTGGTACGGCACGCCGAGTTGGCGATACCGGCCACGCGCCGCGCGAAAGCGCTGCAGATCGTCCACGAGGCGCTCCTTCTCACCCAGGTCCAGCACTATCGACTCCAGGAGGCGAGGCGAGTAGGCCTGCACGTTGGTCCAGAAGTCGTCATACACATACAGGCTGGAACTCGTGCACTCCCTTCGGCGATGACACGTAACAATCTCATCGACAAAGTCGCGCAGCGCTGCCTGCCTGCGCCCGATGGTCTGAAAGGTAAGCGACTCGGTTCGGCGTTGCGCCCGCCCCTTGGTCTCATCGCTGCGATGAAACCACACCCAGAACGGCCGCCCACGACGCCAGAACAGGTGAATGCCCGGTGCCGGCAACAAAGCCAGCTCCGTCCCCCGCATCGTGGTATCGAGATCTACCCGCCGGATGCGCTTCAGAAACTCCTGCTCAAGAAACCACTCCTTCACCCACTGAAACGCCGCATCCTCGTCCTTCACCGTCACGGTCAACGTTGTCTGGTCAACCAGCTTCTCCCATGCAAACGCCGGCAGCGTGCGCAACGACACACCGGCACCGCCGGCCAGCATCAACAGGACGCCGCTGGAGGCAAACGGGGCCGTCCCTTTCCAAAGGTGCTTCACAAACTCGAACATGGCTCATCTCACCGGCACGCAAAGCCGAGCGCGCACCGCATCTTGGTGCGTTGTGGTGACGCGGCGAACACACAGCCTCGCGGGCGCGAGTGTCGCTTACGTCAGTGCACAGGGACAACACGCACATGGCCTGGTAAGACCAGGGCGCGTTGCGGAATCAAGTTGTCAGGATGAGCGCGTGCAGGTGTTAGCGCGACGAAAGCGGCGCCCAGCAGCGATGAGACCAGCGCGCGGTAAAACGCTGTCCCTGCTTCGCAATGAAGGTGTAGTCAACCAAGCGGGCACCCTTTCTTCTCAAGATGCTCTACGTTGCCACAGGCAGGCACGTCGGGGCAAGCCTTTTCTGCTCCGCAGCGCTGAAAGCTAACGCAGTACGCCAGCTTTCTTCGCCTTCAGCTTTGCCCGGCTCGCGCGCAGGCTCACGCCATGCTCCCAGGCCTCTGCATTCTGTGCCTCGGTGGTGTGTTGATCTACCGGACACCAGAACAGCGTCCTGCCCGCAATGTCCCGGTGCAGAATCAACTCGCCGCACACAAAGCACGGCTTGCTGTGCCGCCGGTACACATAGTGCTCTTCACCACGCGGTGCCGGCTCCTTCTTGCTTGGTCGGTCAGCCCGCTTGGTGCACACAATGCGGCGATCCACCATACCCGCCCGCAGCAGCGGAATCGCGTCCTTCCAGATCGCCTTCAGC
>CAXTRU010000438.1:0-590 GCA_964246665.1 uncultured Acidobacteriaceae bacterium | reverse complement strand
TTACCGGGTGTGAACGGGTTCACACGGTGCCGGAATAACAGCTCAGCCCGGTAGATGTTGCCGATCCCGGACACCACCGCCTGGTCCATCAGAATCTCGGCGATGGGCTTCTTGCTCTTCAGCACCGCATCGACATACACCTGCGGATCGTCGTGCCCCTTGGCATCCTCGCCCAGCGGATCAGGCCCCAGCCGCTCCAGCAGGCCCTCCCACTTTGCACGGTCGTAGACGCTGCAGTCGGTCGGTCCGCGCAACTCACACCATTCCACCTGTTCGGCTGGAAACGGCTGCGTGCCATCATCGTGCTGGCAGCGCAGGTTATGCGGGTGTCCCTTTTGGCTGCGCGCCTGCCGCCCGGTGCCTGCCCGCTGCAGCACGGCACGCAGCGCACCCTTGGGCTCCGGCAACGGCCCGCAGCCCTCGTTCCAGTCGCCGAAGCGCCCTAGATGCACGTGCAGCATCAGGTCGTCGCCAAACTCATAGCCGAGATGCTTGCCCACGGCATGGACCGTGCGCAGCGTTTTGCCGTCTACCTTGTCCGCATCGGTAAAGCGGAGGTTCGGTCCCGGAGCCACGCGCAGCTTTCTACC
>CAXTRU010000437.1:0-2972 GCA_964246665.1 uncultured Acidobacteriaceae bacterium | reverse complement strand
GACGCCGACGTCGACGGCTCGCACATCCGCACGCTGCTGCTCACCTTCTTCTTCCGCCACATGGGCGAGCTCATCAAGCGCGGCAACGTGTACATCGCGCAACCGCCGCTGTACCGCATCAAGAAGGGCAAGTTCGAGCAGTACATCAAGGACGATCGCGAATACGACCAGGTCATGGTCAAGCGCGCCTCCGACGGCATGATCATTCGCCACGGCGAAGGCGGCGCTCGCCTGGAAGGCAAGGATCTCACCAAGTTCATGGGTCAGCTCGGTGACTACCTCGGCGTCTTCGACAAGGTGAATAAGCGCGTCCGCAACGACGATGTCGTTCGTGCCTTCGCCGAGATCTTCGCCAACGAAGGCAAGGATCCCGCCAAGCGCGCCGACTTCGAGTCCAAGGACAAGCTCGAAGCCATGCGCAAGCGCCTCAAAGACATGGAGCGCCAGTACCAGTTCAAGGCGGTCAGCGACGTGGAATACGACGAAGAGCACAAGATGTACTCCGTCACGTTCACCGACGCGCAGGGCGCCCCGCGGCGCATCGATTGGGCACTCGCCAGCGCACCGGAATCCCGCCAGCTGCTCGCCAAGCAAGCACAGCTAGGCTCCGCGCTCGAAGGCCCCTTTCACATCGAGTACGCCCAGGCCGGCGATGCCGCCAAGGCCGACACCGTCGTCAACGCCGCGCCCACACAGGACGAACTCGACGAAGCCGACGAGATCGAACAGGAAGAAGGCGTCAACGAGACCATCGCCGCCGCCCCCGGCACCAAGGACGAGGCCAAGCCCGGCAAGCGCAACACCAAGGGCACACAAGACCCCGTCGAAAAGGCCACCGTGCGCGAACTCCGCGAGTACGTCATCGAGCAGGGCCGCAAGGAATACCAGGTGCAGCGCTACAAGGGCCTCGGCGAAATGACCGCGTCCCAGCTCTGGGAAACCACCATGGACCCTGCCAAGCGCACGCTCCTCCAGGTCCGCCTCGAAGACATCGCCGCCACCGAAGAGATCTTCACCACACTGATGGGCGAGGATGTCGAAAGCCGCCGGAAGTTTATCGAAGAAAACGCGCTGGACGTGAAGAACCTCGACATCTAATCCTCGTCGAACCGGTCACGGACTGTGATCTTGCCTGTGCGAGTGAGTGAAGCCGCAAACGGCGGAGGCTGCGATCTCAGCATGGTTTGAATTTGCCCGAGAGCCTTGCCGAGAGCCTTCGCCATCTCTGGTCCGGCGATGTCGTTTCGGGTGAAATAAACCATCCGGACGCGGTGCTTGCGGACTGCGGCTCGCTCCAGCAGGTTGTATCGAATCTTCGCGTCCGAGGTCAGCAGCACCCATCCATTCGCGCCCACGGTGGGCAGCCAGACAACATCGGGTGTGCCTGCGGAAAAGTGTTTGAGCAACGGCTCTGCTTGCACCTCGGCCGCTTCCAGTACTTGAAGCAGATAGGGGTTGCGGCAGTGGTTCTCGTCAAGAAAAAGAACGAGCGGAGCTAGGCTGCTTTGCCCTTCAGCATCTCCCACCGGATAGCATCCTCTAGCACGAATTCATCTTGGCCGTATTCCCTGGCGAGCTCAGCGAGTGAGTCTCGCGCCGCAAAGCGACCTGCAATCACAGCAGTCGAGATACCGGTTCCCGCAATCACGGGGCGACCGAAGGAGACTGCTGGGCTGATACTGACATGCTTGGGGTCGCCAGCCTGATGGCGAGTGATGAAGGGATAAAGTCGCATCGCCTTGCCTTCCGCATCCCGTTCAATGCGGTGAAGGTACAGTGACACGAACTCCCGGAACTCCTGCTGGGAGCGCTGGCTTAGGTTGTACACACGGTCGTCTTCGCGGATGCACAAGTTGACCCCATCGGTCTCAAACATTTCATCCAGCAGAGGGTGTGCACTGCTGCGCCTCAACGCCAGCTCTTGGAGCGCACGTCGAATGGCCTGTAGCGAAAGCTTGTGCACCGAGCGCATCGACTTCAACACATGGGCTTCCGCCAGGTTGTTGAAGGAAAGGTAATTCGGTCGCGGCGCCCGGATGAGATCGAGCTCAACCCAGGATCGCAGCGTAGGGTACGGCACACCCGCATAGTGCGCCACCTGAGGCGCGCTATATGCCGGGATATCGACGATGGAAGAGCTCTGCGACGACATGCCTCCACTGTACGCTAACCTCGCAGTCAGCTTTCAACATCGGTGTTTACGTGCGTGTGCGCCCGCCGCGAACCCTCGTGCCGATCGGCTAGGAACGGCAGCGTCATGCGCACCGGTTACTTATTCCGTGATCTTCAGGTTTGTTCGCTCTCGATCCACGATGTGCATTGAGCTCGCATCGTCTGCCGCGGGAACAAAACGCGGTTCGCCGTGGTCTATACCGCTGCAACACCTGAGAGGAGCGCCCCGTGCGTGCTTTGGTTGCGTGTGCCCTGTTTTCGTTCGTTCTGCCGTCCCATGCGCAATCGGGGAAGGACGCGGCCCATCGCAGACCTCTGCTCAAAACAGCCTCACCCGCGCACACTCCGCCCAACAATCTCCAGGTCACGCACGTGTCGCTGTACAAGAACGGTGTCGGCTTCTTTGAGCATGACGGCTCCATCACCGGCGACGCCACCGTCAGCCTCGATCTGACCTCAGCGCAGCTCAACGACGTCCTGCAAAGCCTCACCGCGCTCGACCTCGGCGGCGGCCACATCACGGGAGCCAACTACAATTCCACCACGCCGCTTGACCAGCAACTACGCACCTTGCCGCTCTCCCTCGGCGAGCAGCCCTCCCAGGAAGATCTCTTCACCACACTACGCGGCGCCCGCGTTGAAGTGCTCGGTTCCGGCGCATCCTTTGCCGGCCGCATCCTCTCGCTTGAGATTCGCCCCGCAGCCGCAGTCACCGACGACAACAAGCCCATCCCGGAACATCGCTTCCTCACCGTCATCTCGGACGCCGGCGCCACACGCACGCTGGAGCTCACACCCAC
>CAXTRU010000436.1:0-2975 GCA_964246665.1 uncultured Acidobacteriaceae bacterium | reverse complement strand
CAACAAGCAAGTTGCGGTGAACGAAGCGCGCCAATTGATGCAAAAGACCTACCAGGCGGCGCAGCCGCAAAGCGGAGAGTAGCCGAGCTCCTCTCCGCAACACATCGTGATTCAGATCAGATCTACTCAGCGTTGCCGTCGCGCTTTGCCCGGCGCCGTGCCGCAAAGCGCGAGCCGCCGAGGCCGAACATCCCCGCGAGGGCAAAGCCCAAGATGCCCGCAAGCACGACAATGGTGATCACCAGCGAAACGCCCGCCATCAGGGCAGCTACTGCCGCCGACAGGCACGCCTTGATCACAGCGAAGATGGTGTGAATGTCGTGCACTTCAGGTGTAGCTGTAGGACGCTGAAAGAACTCACTGCGCAGGCCCAAGGGTGCCGCTGCGCGCACATGCAATGGCTTGTCAAAGCACGCCAGGCATGGCTGGATGTGCGTCTTCGACCACGACAGTTCGACACTCTAAGCGTTGCAGCCAACTACAAACAGCCGCCTCGGCTGCCGCCGTCGTCTTGCGTCCACGAATCACGCTCACTACGGACCGTGCGTCATCCTGCAAGCCTTCCAGCGCGACGCAACGGTCCGCACGGTAGGTGCACGAAGCAAGATCCGAAATGCTCAGCTGTGTTGGCGTACAAAAAATCGTCTTCGGCGGCGACATGCGGTCCAACAGGCTGAAGATCTCGAGCTTTGACTCCAGTTCATCAGGGACGAAGTCGATCGCCACATCAGCATCACGCACCGCATCCTCGATACTTGTGGCGAAGCGCAAGTTCTCGCGCACCGCTTCAGCCTGCTCCGCCAGTACCTCCTGCACCTTGCGCAGCTTGGACGAGAGCACATCCTGCAAAATCGTCTCGCAGCCATGGGCTGCACAGCGCAGCGCAAAGGCGCGGCCATGTTGGCCGGCGCCGATCACGGCCACACAACGAATTGGCTGGATAGTGCCGCCGTTCTCGGCTTCGCTCGGCACAGGGGCTACTTGACCTCGAAAGCCTTCACCACGGATTCGTAGCTGGGCTCAGCCTGCTGGATGTGCGCGGCAACGCGCTCCCGCTCTTCAGCCGACAGCATGGGCAGCACCGATAGGATGCGGCGCAGCGTCACGGAAATGTCGTCAACGTAGTTCATGGTGCGGATTGCTTCTCCAGACAGGGGCACAGCACGTCTCCTAGGTATTGGTCCAGTGTACCTTCTCAACTCGATGTTTGCTTTGGCTCGCGCTAACGCGTTGCCCCTTCATCCACACGCAGATGGGCCTGGTCGGTTGGCTCACCGGCGGTGATGCCTTCCACCTTCTTCTGCTTGCCATCGCGATCGGTCATCTCCATGATCGCTGCGAGCTTGGCCGCAAAGTCCGGATGTAAAGCCTGCAGACCATAGCGCCACGCCCAGTTCCCTTCCGCAGCCGCCGGCCGATTCATGCGAGCTTCGCTGCCCAGGTGAAGAATGTCCTGCAGCGGAAAGATGCAGGTGTTGGCTACAGAGGTCGCAGCTAGCTTCATCGTCGTCCAGCAGATGTCGCCGTCATGCTCGATTGGCCGCGTGTACGTCTGCACGTTCTCGCGCTCATCGGCTGACGCGTCCTCACGCCACCAACCCAGCGTCGTGTTGTTGTCGTGCGTTCCGGTGTACACCACGGTGTTCTGCACGTAGCGATGCGGCAGGTACAGATGGCCGCCGCGCTCCGCAAAGCCGAACTGCAGAACACGCATGCCCGGCATACCGAAGAACTCACGCAGCTCATCGACCTCAGGCGTGATGAGGCCAAGGTCCTCGGCAAGAAATGGCAGGTCGCCCAGCACCTCCATCAGACGATTGAACAGCGCCTGGCCTGGCGCCTTCACCCAGTGACCATTCATGGCTGTTTCTTCATCGGCAGCGATCGACCAATACGCCTCGAAGCCGCGGAAGTGATCCAGCCTCACACTGTCATACAGCGCCAGGGCGCGGCGAAAGCGCGCGATCCACCAGTCGAAACCGTGCTCCTGCAGCAGCCCCCACTTGTACAGCGGATTGCCCCAACGTTGCCCTGTTGCGCTGAAGTAGTCCGGTGGTACGCCGGACACGCGCGTCGGCTTGCGGTTCTCGTCGAGCTCAAAGATCTCTGGGTGGGTCCACACATCGGCGCTGTCGTACGAAACGAAGATCGCAACATCACCAAGGATGCGAATCTTGCGATCCGCGCAGTAACACCGCAACGCCGACCACTGCTCCTGGAAGAAGAACTGCACCACCTGCTCAATGGCGAGCTCACGGCCGGACTCATTCATCACCCCGGTGATCGTGTCCGGTTGGCGAAACGCGTACTCGGTCGGCCAATCGATCCAGCTCTTGAAGTCGAACCGCCGGCGCAGCACGCTGAACAACGCCCAGTCGGTCAGCCACGAGATGTTTTCCTGCGCGAACTTCTGAAAGCGCGCACGGTCTTCGGGACCAGCATTATCCAGGAAGTTGGCGGCGGCCTCTTCGATCAGCGGCAGCTTGCGTTCCACCGCAGCGCCAAAGTCACACGGGCCTTCGTGGCCCGGCAGTCCAACGATGCGGTCGGCTGCAATCCACCCCTGTTCAACCAGACGCTCCAGGCTGATCAGCGTGGCATTGCCCGCAAACGCCGACAGCGCAGAGTACGGCGAGCTGCCATAGCCCGTGGGATTGAGCGGAAGCACCTGCCAAAGCCGCTGCTTGGCGGCAACCAGAAAATCAACGAATCCGTAAGCTGCCGGGCCAAAGTCCCCAATGCCGCCGTACGAAGGAAGGGATGTCACGTGCAGCAGCACCCCAGAAAGTCGTTCCGCGTCCATAACACTCCCGAGCAGACGCGATCCAGTCGCCCCGCTTCGTCCCTAGGACGTAGGAGGGCCACCACGGGATGCCGCGTGGTGGCCCTTGTGCTTCCAGGTTGAACCGAACTAGCTGCCCACGGGCAAGCCCGTTTGTTTGCGGCTGTAGATGACGGCACCCGCATTCTGGTAC
>CAXTRU010000435.1:0-2982 GCA_964246665.1 uncultured Acidobacteriaceae bacterium | reverse complement strand
CCCTGCAGCAAGGCCGTGAGGGCGGCAGTGTTTTGCGGGTCGAAGCTGAAGCCGTTCTCGCCCTCGTGGACCAGATCTACACTGCAGCCGCAACGGTTGGAGACCAGCACCGGCAAGCCAGCGGCCATGGCCTCGTTCACCACCAGGCCCCAGGGTTCGCGTGTGCTCGGCAGGATGAAGCAACCGGCGTGCGCGTAAAACGGCAACAGCTCACGGGAGCTCTTCAGGCCGGGGAAGTGCACCTCTGCGCCAAAGGGCGTCGCAGCGGCTGTGGTTTGCAGGGCTGTGCGCTCGGGGCCGTCGCCACACAGCACCAGCGGCCAGGTGCCGCCAGCCGCGCGATACGCAGTCCAGCTGCTGAGCAGGCCCGCAACATTCTTCTCTTCCGCAAGCCGGCCCACGTACAGGAAGAACGGTGCAGGTACCGGCGCAGATGTTGGGTCGAAGCGAAAAGTCTGTGCCCCGGCGGCGAACATGGCGTTATCCACCACGTCGTAGCTCCCGACGATGTCCGCGGGAAAGCCGAGTTGCCGCAGGTAGGTCACGTGCGCTTTGCCGCCAGTGACTGCCCAGCCAAACAGCGCACGCAGTGCGAGACGCTTGGGCAGCTCTTTCCACCAGGTGCGGGCGTGGTCGCCGGCCGTGCTTTCGGTCATCAACACGCTGCGCCGGCCATGCACCCGCGCCCATAATGCAGCAGCGATGCCCGGCAACGTGTAATAGCCCGGCACGAGCACGACGTCCGGATTGAGCTCGGTGAGGCGATGCCACAGTTGGCGGGCCAACTGGAGCTTGTTGGCCTGGAGCCAGCTTGCGTCCGGCATTACGGTCTCGACGCGGAGATCGGCTGGCAGATCTTCGCGGAACTTCAGGCCCTTGTGCACGCCGACGCCGCCGACAAGCTCAATGCCGACGACGCCGTCACGCAACGCCGGTGCGGAGAGCAGGCCGCGATAACGGGCGACATGGTACGGATACCAGTCGATCCAGATCACGGCGACACGGCACCGCTGCGGCTCGAGGTTAGGCATGCGGCACCTCCTGCAGCACCTTGGCGAGGCTGGGCCGCTGTGCACGGATCTGGCGACGGCGCGCGTAGGCTTCGGCGCGCGGCATGAAGAGGCGGCGCCGCGAGCGGCTGCGCACACGCTTCTCAATCTGCTGGTACACGATCCAGCACGGGATGCTCAGCTCCAACGTGCGGAAGATGACGGCCTCCATGGTTTGCATGACCAGGTAGATGGACAGCGCGGAAAGGACCACGTACTGCAGGGTCCACACACCGCCGCGCGTGACCGCTTTGCGCCACACCTTGCCGTAGAGCCAGCCCAGCAACGCCATGAACGGGATGGCGAACCACCACATCTCCACAAAAAGGTCGCCGGCGATGCCCGGGGCCGAGCCAGGAGCGCCACGCCAACCCAGCGCGTCGGCGATGCCAGCGTCCGTGCCGCCGTTGTAGAGCAGCTCAGGCACGCCGAAGTCCTCATATTTGGTCGGCCAGATGGCGCTGGGAATCGGCCGCACCATGATCTGGGCGAGGTATCGCCGCATCCAGTAGTAGTGATCTAGCTGCTCGGTGGCCAGCACCGTGCCGGAGCCATAGATGAACTCGTTGCCGGTGTCCGGCTTGTCGACCATATTGCTCACGTCGGTCTTCATGTGGAAGTCAGAGCCGAGATAGATATTTTGCCGGTTGGTGACCAGAAACAGCACCAGCCAGCCCAGCGCCAGGCCGCCCAGGCCGAAGGTAAACACCGGCGGACGCTTTCCCTTGTTGAAATACCAACTCATCAGCAGCACAACAGCAAGGCCGAACGTCGGTCCACGCCGACCCATCAGCACCGCGCTGGCGGTCCACGGCAGGCCAAAGGTCAACAGCAGGGCAATGCATGTCAGGCGGGACGCCCCGGAGATCATGGCCGTGATCGTCATCATCACGCCGACCAGCAGCAGCTCTGTGCCGTCGCGGACATAGCCATTGGCGTCATAGCCGCCGCCGTAAGCGGCGCCAAAGGCCTGCCGGAAGCCGCCGACGTTGTGAATCGTGACGCCCCAACACAACAGGCCCACAGACCCGAGCAGACCGGCATACATCAGCAGGCGCCTTGCGGCCACCGGAGACAGCTTGCGTTGCGCAAAGCGTGTTTTGCGGATGCGCACACCGGCGCCCAGGCAGCCCAACACCAACGCCAAGACGCAGAGCACGTTCAGGGTCTGCACGTGAACCAGCTGATCGTTGTCAAAGAACTGCGATAGCGCGTTGTGACGCAGCAATTGGAACGGCATCCAGGCATACAGAAACGCCAGCATGGGGCCGATAAACATCAGGGGATGGAAGACGTCGCGGCTGCCGTCATAGGCGATCACCGCGCCCGCAACCGCGATTAACCCGGCAGCGATCAGCAGGCACTCAAACACGGCGCAACCTCGCTCCCGCAAAGCGTTGCACTTTGGCCAGCAAGCTGCGGATCGCCTCGCGCGAAGGCAGCCAATTATGGCGTTTGCCCATCCACCACAGGGCCAACGACGCGGCCACCAGGATGCCCAAGAGACCCGCGGTGGTGGACCCCAAACGTTCCGGCGCGGCGGCCCGCAACATGGCCAGGCCGGAGCCAAGCGCCAGGGCCACCATCGCCATGGCGAACAGGGAGATCATCCCTTTAGGCAGATTATCTTTGCGCTTCAACACCAGCAGTACCAGCGTCGCGGAAAGCACATGGCCGAGGTAGTACACGCCCATCGCCTGCCAGGCGCTGCCACCGCGCAGAAGCAGCACCGTGGCCGCGGCCGCGACAAAGGCAGCCCAGAGCGTGTTAATGACCGCGGTGGCACGCAGCGAAACGATGGTGAGGCGGGCCGCCGCGGGGGCATTGCCCATGTGGGCGCCGGCCGGCGCCCGCGCCCGGGCGGGCGTGCGCCTTGTGCGCACCCGACCCTACACGCCCCGCACCAACGGCAAGGCCGAGCGCTTCATCCAGA
>CAXTRU010000434.1:0-2993 GCA_964246665.1 uncultured Acidobacteriaceae bacterium | reverse complement strand
GAGGTCCCTCCATCGGTGGCCCGTGCTGCGCAGGAGGCGAGCGGCCGCACGACCGCGCGGGTGTGACGCTCAGCATTCGTCTGAGCCTAGTGGATGACCTGATGCAGCGCCGCACCGAGCTCCTCGGCGTGGAAGCCGAACGGGCCGGGCTTGCTCTTATAGGCGACCTCTCCGTTGGTTTGCACGACGTAGAGCCGGTCAGGCCATCCTGTGTAGGCCGACCCCACGCGATTGTCGAAGCGATCGATGAGCGCGGGGAATTGCAGATGGAGTTTGCGTACGCAGGCGCCAGCGACCGAGGCCCGCTCGCCTTCATCGCGCGGGCTGCGAAACAAAACCTTCTCGCGCACGTTGCTCTGCATCTGCCACACATCGGTCGGGTGGGCTTCCAAGATGTACACGGCATAAAAGTCGACCTTGCCCTTGTACTGCGCGGCCAGCCGGTTCAGGGCGGGAACCTCCCGCCGAAAAGGTGGTCAGGTATAGCTCCCAAAGATGAGCACCACAGGCCGCGATCCCCAAAGGGACGCAAGCTGCACTGGAACGTTTGTGTCCAGGGTCTGCACAGTGAAGTCGGGCGCCGGGCTGCCGACCGCCAGGGAGCCCTTGCGTGCGTCGGTCCACATGGTTTCAAAGGGGAAGAGCATGTAGGCCGGGCCGGGCATGTGGGCCATCACGCGTCCAAAGGCTTCGGGCGGCTGCCGCATGGCCCAGCCGAGGAACCCGACAAAAGCGAGCCAAGCCAGGACCACCGCAACCAGCGTGGCGCTGAGACGACGTTTGGTGGAACGAGTCATGGAAAGCCCCGATTCACTTGGTTCGCGGGCTGCCTTCCAGGTAGCCCTGCGGCGGCACACCGAAGGCATCAGCCACGCGGTTGAAGAAGGCAAACATCGCGGTGATATAGACCGCCTCGGCAATTTGCGGCTCGCTCCAGCCCACATCGCGCAGCTTCTGCACATCGGCAGGCGTGGTGCGGTACGCTGCCTCGGTCACAAGCGTGACGTACTCCAGCAAGGCCCGCTCTGCTGCGGACAACCCAGCCTCTTCGATCTTTCCCGCGGCGAGTGCCTCAACGGTCTGTTCTGTGGCTCCCTGAACACGCAGGAAGTAAGCATGCGAGTCCAGTCAATACGGGCACCGGTTGAGCCACGAGACCCAGCTTGCAATCGCTTCCTTGGTGCGCCGGTCCAGGTGCCCCTCGGAGAAGTGAACGGTGTTGCTGAACTGGATCACATCGCGGAGGAAATCAGGACGATGGCTGAAGCACTTCAGGATGCCCGGCATATGCTGCCGGCCGGAGCGTGCGCGCCACTCGTTATACACCTCGGCCACCATGCCGGTGGCGTCGGCGTCCTCAATCAGGCCTATCTTCGGTTCAGGAGTCGGCAGGTTCATAAGTTTCGAGTGCCCCGAATGCTAGCAGCCCGGAGGCTGCGGCAACATCAACCAAAAGGTGGAATGTACGCATGGTCGCAAAACCAGCGTGGCGGCAGCCCCGGCCATGGCAGCCAGATATTTCCGAGCGCGTGCAGAGCTCCCGCGTCTGTACCCATAGAAGGCTTTCTTACGTGCTCGAGGAACTCACACTGCCGCTGCCGCGCTCCACGCCCACCTCTGCCGCTGCCCAGGAGGTGGACGTCCCCGCGCTGGTGCAGGCGCATGCGGCCACACTGTTTCGCGTAGCCCACAGCCTCCTGCGCAACCGGGCCGAGGCGGAAGACGCCGTACAGGACACGTTTGTGCGCGTGCTGCAGCATCGCGGCAGCTTGCCTGCTGTTCGCGACGTGCGCCCGTGGCTCATTCGCATCACGTGGAATCTTGCGCTGGATCGTCGGCGTCGCGTTCGTCCGGATCAGGCCGACGAGGTGTTCTTGCAGGCCCTGGTGGCGCCGCAGGTTGGGGCCGACCAGGCGCTGGACGATCTGCAACAGGCACGCCGCGTGCTGGCGGCCATCGACCATCTGCCCAAAGCCGAGCGCCAGGCGCTCCTGCTTTCGGTGCTGCAGGAATTGTCCACTGGGGAGATCGCCACGGTGATGGGCAAAACAGACTCCGCGGTGCGCGCCTTGCTGCATCGCGGACGTACACGACTTCGAGAACGGTTGGGGAAGGGAGGCAAGTGATGCATCCATACCAGGCAGGCAAAGCAGACAAGGATGAGGCCGCAACCGAGCGCATCCTGCACGCACTGGGTGCGGCGCAGCCCGGAGCAGGCTTCGAAGACCGCGTGCTGCAAAGACTTGCGCAACCTTCGCCACAGCTGCAGCAGCCAACGCCCCGCTTTGGTCTCGCTAGGCGTGGACTCCTAGGCGGTGCCGTTTGTGCGGCGGCAGTTTTGGTCTTGCTGCTATCGCTGCATCGTTGGCCTACGCATTCGACTTCGCCTGCTCCCATGGGGGCGATCGCTGCTGTTGCTCCCCCAAAACCATCCATCGCTGCTGTGCAGAAACATCCATCACTGCCCAGCACCAAGGGAAGCGGAACTCAACCTCATGCAGCTTTCAACTCCGCCGCGGTATCGCCGGTGATCCATACCCGTCGTGCGGCTGTGCCCTCACCCAACGTCGCCAACAACGAGGGCGCAAAAGTCGTCGCGGCAGCTCGCGATCTCGACGGGCAGGCTTGGGACGATCTGCATGCCGCAAGTACGCCGGCGCCGCCGCTCCAGATGACCGCGCAGGAGCGCATGGTGAAACTGATGCTGCGCCGCGGCGAAAAGCACGACCTGGCGCAGCTGGACCCGGCGCAAAGCATCCGCATTAATGACGCCGAGCAGCGTTCGTTCCAAAGCTTTTTCGACCCCGCGCCCTCCCCTGAACTTGCCCTTGAACTGAAGAAAGGAAACCTCCGTTGATTCGTACCGTTTCGTCGTTTGCAACCCTCGCCACCGCAGCAACTCTGCTCCTTGGTTCGGCAGCTTATTCCGCCGCTCAAGCTCCTGAGAACTCCAGCCCGGCCGCAGCGTCGCCCGCCGGGTCCCATCATGGCTC
>CAXTRU010000433.1:0-2995 GCA_964246665.1 uncultured Acidobacteriaceae bacterium | reverse complement strand
CCGTGGCTGCCCGCGCTGGCAGGGCGCGTGATCGAGTCTTCCGCGGAGAGCGATCGGTTTCTGTGGGATTACCGCCGCACCCTGGAAGAACTGCTTGCGGAGAACCACTACGCAGTCATCGCCGACATGCTGCATCAGCGCGGCATGGGGCAGTACGGGGAATCGCATGAGGCAGGTCGAGCCACCATCGGCGACGGCATGGAGATGAAGCGTTATGACGACGTACCAATGGCCGCGATGTGGACGCAACGTCCGGGAGTGAACGGCGACAAGCCGGGGTACAACGCGGACATCCGTGAATCTGCCTCGGTCGCGCACATCTACGGCCGGCCTTATGTGGCGGCTGAATCGATGACGGCGGCAGCGGCGCCATGGGGCTGGTCGCCCGCGACGCTGAAGCCAACGGCGGACAAAGAGCTGGCGATGGGGCTGAATCGCTTCGTGATCCACTCGTCCGTGCATCAGCCGTTGACGGGACCGAACGGCGCCGATGCAGGCTCACCCGCACCCGGGTTAACCCTTGGTCCCTTTGGCCAGTGGTTTAACCGCAATGAGTGCTGGGCCGAACAGGCGGGCCCTTGGATCGACTATCTTGCGCGCAGCTCGTACATGCTGCAGCAAGGGCGCTTTGTGGCCGATATTGCGTACTTTTACGGCGAAGGAAGCAACATCACCGCCATCTTCGGTGAGCATAACCCGCCCGTGCCGCAGGGGTACAACTTCGACTACGTGAATGCAGACATACTGCAACACATGCTGAAGGTGGACCATGGCGATCTGGTGACCGAGAGCGGCATGCGCTACCGGGTGCTTGCGCTGGATGCCTATGCGGAACATATGTCGCTGCCGGTGCTACGTCGGATCAGCGAACTGGTGCACCAAGGAGCCACCGTTGCCGGCAACGCGCCGAAGGATGACCCGTCCCTTGCCGACGACCAGACAGCCTACAAAAGCCTGGTGCAGGAGCTCTGGGATTCGGGGTCGGAAGCCGTACGCAAGGTCGGCAATGGCAGGATCGTGACCGGCGCATCCCTGGATGCGGCGATGCAATCGTTACATCTTCAGCCGGATACCGTGTACACAAAAAACGCGCCGGACAGCGACATGCTTTTTGTGCACAGAACCTTGGCCGATGCGGACATCTACTTCGTGGATAACCGTACCGCACGCGCCATGCAGACGGACGTGAGCTTTCGCGTCACAGGCCGAGCCGCTGAACTGTTCCGTGCAGATAGCGGATCGATCCTGCCTGCCACCTTCAAGGCTTCGAACGGCCGTACCACGGTGCCCTTGAGCTTGGAGCCGTGGGGCACCGTGTTCGTGGTCTTCCGTCATGGCACCACGGAGACGCAGCGTGTGCAGCCGCCGCTGCAGGAGGCAAATCTTGCGACCATAGACGGCGCTTGGGATGTTCGCTTCGAGGAAGACCGAGGCGAGCCCAAAACCGTACACATGGCGCAGCTCAGTTCATGGTCGGAGAGCAACGATCGAGGCCTGCGCTACTTTTCCGGCCATGCGACGTACACCAAGCAGGTCGAGGCTTCGCCTGATTGGTTTACGAGTGGCTCCCACGTCACGCTGGACCTGGGCGATGTGGCCAACCTGGCTGAGGTGTCGGTGAACGGCAAACCGGTGGGGACTGTGTGGAAGACACCGTACCGGCTAGACGTCACGTCTGCGCTGCATCCCGGTTCCAATCTGCTGCAAGTGCGTGTGGTCAACCTTTGGGTGAATCGGCTGATCGGGGATGCGCAACCTGGCGTAGAGAAGAAGATCACCTTCACAGCACGCAATCCCTACAAGGCAGATTCGCCGCTGGTGCCTGCCGGCCTGTTAGGCCCCGTGCGGCTGCTGCGAGAGGATACGGCTCAGAAAGCCGAACAACGGAACGAACACGAGGCAAGAGCCGCTCAATAAGCGGACGGGCCGTCGCGTTCAAGCAATTATGCTCGGTGATCCAACGCAAGGATGCCGCGTTCCAGCGAGGCGATCTCGGCTTGAACGTTCTGCAGCTTCTCTGACGTAGCCGCATCGGCCCTGGCGGTTAGCTGATGCTCAAGATGTTTCTTACGGGCCTGGAGGTGAACGAGTTCGTCCTGCAAAACGGCGGCCAAAGGTCCTAACACAGCGTGATCGTTCGACTTTGTTTGCTGCGTCTGCAACTGCGTTTGCGTCTGGTTGCTCATCGCTGGCTAACCTCTCAAAGTCAGTATTGGGTCTTCGACATAAGAGAGGCGTAAGGTACGCTGCCGCGTCTGCAACGAGAACTTTGCATGGCGCGATGCCGGCGTCCCACTCACCCATCGAGCTTGTACCGGGTCTCTCCCAGGCGGTACAGGGGACGCCAAACAAGGCGATTGATGGTGATGACCATCAGCGCCATGACGATGGTGGCGAAGAGCAGCACCTGGAACTGACCTCCATCGGTCGCCGCACTGATCTGCGCCCCCAGGCCAAGGGTGTGGATGGTGTGGCCCTTCAAGTGGAAGTACTCCGCGACGATGCTTGCATTCCATGCGCCACCTGAGGCGGTCACCATGCCGGTGATCAGGAAGGGAAAGATGCCGGGCAAAATCACCGTGCGCCAACGCTGCCACGAGCTGAAGTGGAACAGGCGAGACACCTCGCGCAGATCGGAAGGGATCGCCATGGCGCCCGCGATGACGTTGAACAGGATGTACCACTGCGTGCCGAGCAGCATCAGCAGGATGGCGGCGATGGCCATGCCCTCGCGCAGGTGCAGCAAGCCCAGCAGCAGGATAGGAAACAGGGCCGTAGCCGGTACGGACGCGGCAATCTGCGCCAAGGGTTGAGCGATCCGCGCTAATCGCCGGTTGAAGCCGATCGCGACACCCACAGGAATCGTCCACGCTGCCGCAAACAGCAGCGCGACATTTACGCGCAGAAAGGTCGCGAGGGCGCCGAGCAGGATGGACCGTATCTGGGCTGTGTGCACCTCGCGAAGAAGCAGCATCGCATGCGAGGCAAGGTACCC
>CAXTRU010000432.1:0-3008 GCA_964246665.1 uncultured Acidobacteriaceae bacterium | reverse complement strand
GTGGCGGGTGTGGTGGCGGTGGGGGTGGGGACTGTGGGTTTGGCGACGCGGGCGCAGCAGGCGGCGGCGGGGCCGACCGGGCCGGCCGCGGAGGCGCAGCGGGCCTATAGCGGGTTAAAGGCCAACATCCTGAAGGCGGCCAACAACATGCCCGCGGATGCGTATAGCTACAAGCCGGAGCCGGATATCCGCACCTTCGCGCGCGTGGTGAACCACATCAGTGAGGCGCAGGGCAGATCCTGTGGCGCGGCCATTGGCTTGGCACCTCCGACCGTTCCGCCGGAGACCGCGGACAAGGCCGCGATCGTGACGGCGCTCGAGGGCTCGTTCGACGCCTGCGACAAGGCGTTTGCGGCATTGACGGATGCGAATGCGTTGGAGATGGTGCAGGTGGGACCGGCGGGCAAGCGCTCGCGCCTGGGCTTGATGTGGGGCACGGTGTCGCATGACAACGAGCAGTACGCGACGCTGGCGTTGTACATGCGGCTGAAGGGGCTGACCCCGCCGAGCAGCGAGAAGTAGCCTTCGCCACAATGTACGCAGGGACGCTGACTGGCCCTGTACGATAGGTATCCCGGGCAACACAAAGGCCCATGCGGACGATCTGCATGGGCCTTTGCTTGCGCAATACCTATTCCTTGTTGAGGTCGTGGAGGGTGCTGCCGAGGGCCTGTGCGGCCTGACCGGCGGCGTTGCGCACCGCACCAGCGGCCTGATCGAACACGCCTTCGTTGCTGGTTTGCTCGTCGCCGGTTACGTTGCCGGCAAACTCTTTTACCTTGCCGAGCAGTTGGCCGCCGGCGCCGCCGACACGCTGCTTGATGCCCCAGGCACCCACGTTGCCGGCTGCGCGGTCGATGCCGTCAGCGGGTGCAGTGTCGAAGTCGGGTCCGTTCAGAATGGCGAAGACAGCGAGCGCCAAGGCTGTGCCGCCAAGAAGCCAGAGAATTTTGGTCATACATCACCTCACCTCCGATCGGATGCCAATCCGTGCCCGAAGGCCGTGCGCCGGGACGAAGGAACTTTAAGGTCACGCGTTGGCGCATCAGCTAGGCTGATCGACATGCCTCGCTTTCGCTGCCGCCTGCTGCTTTGTGTGTGTGTCCTTGTGCCTGGGATGTTGGGTCCTGTTGCGGGCAGGGCGCAGCGGGCGCATGCGGCTGAGCCGGCGATGCGTGATGTGGATCCGGCGCTTGCGCGGGTGATCGCGGAGACGCCGGCGATCGACAATCACGCGCATCCTATGCTGGCGCGGCCGGCGATGGCGACCGATCGCGAGTTCGACGCGTTGCCTGTGGACAACATGGAGCCCGAGACAGACCCGCTGGCGTGGCGAACGGACTACCCACCGCTGACGGAGGCGTGGGCGGCGTTGTGGGGTTTCAAGGGGCGGGCTCCGCTGGACGCTGCGGGGCAGGCGCAGTTGGAAGCGGCGCGGGCCAGGGTGCGGACGCAACAGGGGACAGGGTTTCCGGCGTGGGTGCTGGGCAAGGTCGGGATTGGGACCATGATGGCGAACCGCGTGGCCATGGGGCCGGGGTTAGCGCCGCCGCGATTCTTGTGCGTGCCCTATGACGACGCGCTGCTGTTTCCGCTGAGCAACCGTGGGCTGGCGAAGCAGTCGCCGGACCGCGCGCAGTTCTTTGCGTTGGAAGACAAGCTGCGGGCCCGGTATCTGCGGGAGGCCGGCGTATCCACCATGCCGAAGACGTTGCGCGAGTACCTGCAGCAGGTGGTGACGCCGACGCTGGAGCGGCAAAAGGCCGGGGGCGCGGTGGCGGTGAAGTTTGAAGTCGCCTACCTGCGCGGGTTGGACTTTGCAGATGTGCCGGTAGACCAGGCGGAAAACGCGTACCTCCAGCCTGCAGCAGAGGAAGCACCGGATCCGGTGTCCTACAAGCGGCTGCAGGACTTCCTGTTTCGCTACATCGCGGCGGAATGTGGGCGGCTGGGGATGGCGGTGCATTTGCATGGGATGTCGGGGGGTGGGCGCTACTTCTCAATTGCCGGCGTGAACCCGATGCTGCTGGAGCCGGTGCTGAATGATCCGAAGTTGAAGTCGACGAACTTTGTGCTGCTGCACGGCGGGTGGCCGTATGTGCGCGAGGCTGGGGCATTGTTGCAGAAGCCGAACTTTTACCTGGATATGTCGCAGCAGGCGCTGATCTTTCCGGCGCACACGTTGGCGGGCTGGCTGCGCGAGTGGCTGGAGACGTACCCGGACAAGGTGCTGTTTGGGACCGATGGCTACCCGTTTACGCCGGCGCTGGGATGGGAAGAGGCGACGTGGCTGGCGGCGCGGAACGAGCGCCATGCGCTGGGGATCGCGCTGACGGGCATGGAGCGTGATGCGGAAGTGTCGCCGGAGCGGGCCAAGGAGCTGGCGCGCATGGTGCTGCGGGGCAATGCGGAAGGGCTGTACCGGTTGGCGAAGCCGTGAGTTTTGCGGGCAGGATGGAGCCAATTCGTCGAGAGATTCGCTACCCGAGCTGCCATGGGACGAACTTGCGACTGTCGTGCGGTGTCCAGTCGGTCATGTCGGCGGTGATGGGCCGCCCTCCATCCTGTGAGGCATGAATGAGGGCCCAGTCGATGGAGCCGAGGCGGGCCTTGATGCGGTTGATGTAGGTGCCGCGGTCAACGGCGAGCCAGGAAAGGTAAACGAAGCGGTCGTCGGCGGGCCCGCTGGCGAACCGGCCGGTGAAGACTGGACGGTCGGGGTCCTTGCCGGGCTTGGCCGTCAGGGTGAAGGGGAAGGCAAGCTTGCCGTCACGCCCAGGTTCGGCAGGAACGATGATCCCCTTGGTGTCCTGCAGGCCAAAGCGGAACGCGAGGTTGTGCGGATTGGTGGCGGGCAGGTCGTCGCTGCGTAGAAGGCAAAAGCGCACTTCGATGGGCGGCATGGTGAGTCCGAGCTTACGTCCAGTGCCTTTCTGGGCCAAGCAAGCCGGAGGAACCCCGGGCGTGGTATTGCCCGGTAGGGAGATGGTGCGTAAGCTGGGCGCATG
>CAXTRU010000431.1:0-3028 GCA_964246665.1 uncultured Acidobacteriaceae bacterium | reverse complement strand
TCATCCGCGACGCCTATCACCGCTACACCGTGGACGAACACACCTTCGTTCTGCACGACGCGCTGCACGGCCTGGCGGACGACCCGCCAGCCGGGGCACCGGAGTGGCGCCTCCGCTTCCGCGCCATCCTGCGCGACCTGCCCCACCCGGAGCTGCTCTACCTGGCCGCCCTGCTGCATGACACCGGCAAGGGCCGCAGCACTGAAGACCACGCCCACGCCAGCGCCCGGTTGGCCGAAACCCTCTGCACCCGGCTTGAACTCGAGCCCTTCGACCGCAATCTCGTGGTGCGGCTGATCGCCTCGCATCTGGAGATGTCGGCCGCCCTGCGCCGCGACATCTTCGACGCCGAAACCGTGCGGGTGTTCGCCGACAAGATCGGCACGCATGATCTCCTGCGCATGCTCACGCTGTTCACCTATGCCGACATCTCCGCTGTCCACCCGGACGCGCTGACGCCGTGGAAGGCCGAAAACCTGTGGCGGCTCTCGATGGCTGCCGAGAACCAGCTCGACCGCACCGTCGATGAAGACCGCGTGCACACCAGCGAAGTGGCATCGTCCCGCGAAGCCGCCAGCATCGCTCGCGCGCTGGGCATCGGCGCGGTCCAGCAGACGGAGCTTGAGCGCTTTCTCGACGGCATCCCCGAGCGCTACCTCCGGACGCGCTCCCCGGAGACGATCCGGCGGCACATGCAGCTGGCCGCCACCGCGGGCCGGGGCCAGGTCATACTGGAAAGCGCCACCGGCGGGGCCGAAGTCACCATTGTTGCCGGCGACCGCAAGCGGCTCTTTGCTGACCTCACCGCCGCACTTTCCGGGTGGGGCATGAACATCGTCTCCGCCGAAGCGTTTTCCAACGCGCACGGAACGGTGGTCGATACGTTCCGCTTCACCGATCCGTACAAAACGCTCGAGCTCAATCCGGAAGAGCGCGAGCGCTTCCGGAAGTCCATGGAAGCGGTGATCGCCGGCACACTGCCCATCGACTCGCTCTTGAATGCACGAAAGAAAGCTCCGCGCGCCAAGCCTCGCCGCGTGGTCGAAACCCGCATTGAGTTCGACAACATGTCGTCACCCGGCAGCACGCTGATGCAGGTGATCGCGCAGGATGAACCCGGCCTTTTGCGCGCGGCCAGCGTTGTGCTCAGCGACTTCGGCTGCAGTGTCGAAGTCGCGTTGATCGACACAGAAGGCGAGATGGCCATCGACGTCTTCTACCTGACGCTGCATGGCCAGAAGCTGAGCGAATCCGAACAGATGGATCTGCGTGCGCAGCTTGAGGCGAGCGTTACGCGGTACCCAGGTAACCGTTAGTCGGCTCAGCTGTTTACTCTTGCGACATCAAGGTCCGCCGCGGGCACTTTTCTTTGCTTTTGCAAGTGGAAACACACCCCGGGGACCAACCCTCCACGGGGTGAAGGCATCGCATTGTTTGATCCCGTGGGCTAGAAGATAGGCAAGCCAGGCAAGCACCTCTGCCCCAAGGCGAACGTATACTGACCGTTATGACCTCTGACTCCAACCAGACCAGCACCAACGGACGTCCCGTAACGGTTCCGCAGCGATCCGATCGTTACATTTTTGGGACTCTGGACAGCTTCGGCAAGAATCGCGACAAGGTCGACGAAGTAGACTGGGGCAACGATCAGCCCGAAGGCGTTGTGCTCGCCTCGATGGATGCGGCCATCAATTGGGTGCGCAAGAACTCCATCTGGCCGATGACCTTTGGCCTCGCCTGCTGCGCCATCGAGATGATGAGCATGGGCGGCTCGCGGTATGACCTCGCTCGCTTCGGCGCGGAAGTCTTTCGCCCGTCACCCCGCCAAAGCGACTTGATGATCGTGGCGGGCCGCGTCTCGCAAAAGATGGCGCCCGTGATTCGTCGCCTGTATGAGCAGATGCCCGAGCCGAAATGGGTCATCTCGATGGGGGCCTGCGCCACCTCGGGCGGCGTGTTCAACAACTACGCGCTGCTGCAGGGGGTCAATCAGATCATCCCTGTGGACGTCTATGTGCCGGGCTGCCCGCCACGCCCGGAGCAACTGCTGTACGCCATCACGCTTCTCCAGGAAAAGATCCAGGGTAGCCGCGGGGCAGTGAAACAAGCGCTGAACCTTGCATAAGAGGGCGGCGAAGGTTTTCGGAGATTGAGGTATCAGTAACTTGGGAGGTACAGGTCTGACTTGGAGCTTGAACACAGATTGATAGAAGTCTGAAATACAGTTGAACCACGCCGCATTGGGAATTTGCTAGACAACTGCACCATCTGCGGTACACTTTTCGGGATTTCAAAATAGATTGGCGGGCCGGTTCAAGGACCCGCAACAAGATTCAGGAGCTTTTTTAAGTGGAGGATTGTCGAATGTCTCAACGTCCGTTACGCCGTTTCGGCCGGTTTCTACTGGCTGCGTGCGCGGTCAGTGTTGCCACTGCGAGTCTGAGCGCTCAAGATGCGCCCAGCACACCCCCGCCGCCACCCAACGCACCGGCACCCACCAGCGCCGCGTACAGCGGTGTCAACCCGTCCAAGGTCGATGTCTTCATGGGCTACTCCTATTTTGGAGCCCATGGCGTAGTGAACCCCGCCGGTGTTCGCTACTCGTCCGTGGACGAGGGTGCGGTTCTGAGCGGAGCGTACTACTTCAACAAGTACTTCGGTGCCGAGATTGAAGGCTTCGCTAACCCGGACGGACAGAACGACGGTCTTTACTCGGGCTCCCTTGGTCCGATCTTCCGCGCTCCGCTGCAGAACTTCACGCTCTTCGCGCACGGCCTTGTCGGCGGTGTCAAGATGGGTGGACCCAACAGCGAAGTTCCCGCCACGTTTGAGCACGAGCCCTATACCTGGGGCACCACCATCACCGCCGGCGGCGGCATGGACTACAACCTGCCGTTCATGAACGGTCTGTTTGGCCTGCGCATCTTCGAAGCGGACTATCGCTGGAGCCACGTGGACTACGGTCCGTCGACCACCATTCCTACCGGTGGAGCGCTGGGTGGACGCACCAACCTCGGCTCTGCTGAGC
>CAXTRU010000430.1:0-3032 GCA_964246665.1 uncultured Acidobacteriaceae bacterium | reverse complement strand
GCTCTTGCTCCTTGTAAATGTTCCTGAACCGTTCGACGGTGTCGTTCCAGCTATCCATCATTCTAAATTCACGATTTCAGGGCAGCAGGGTCAAAACAATCCTCGAGGTGTCCTTTCGGGAAAATGGCGTGCTTCCGTCAGCGGCCGCGAGTAAGTTGAGGGTATGCCTACTGCTTTGCCCGATGATCGTAAGCGTCTCGCGAACCGCCTACTCGCGACTGCGCAGTTGGCGATATCGGCGAGGTCTTTACCCTTCCGCAGGGCGAGTGAGCGGTTTCCAGTGCTGCGGCAAAAATTCGCTCAGGCGCGTCATCGAGTGTGTGGGGATGCGCGAGAGGACATCCGAGAACCAAGCCCAGGGCTCAATACCGCAT
Organism: uncultured Acidobacteriaceae bacterium; assembly: GCA_964246665.1. Classification (GTDB taxonomy): domain Bacteria; phylum Acidobacteriota; class Terriglobia; order Terriglobales; family Acidobacteriaceae; genus Granulicella. Next base: position 2,658 of record CAXTRU010000430.1, on the reverse strand, counting down.
CGCCGGCACGAGGCGATAAAAGTTCGCAGCACCGCCGCCGTCTGGCCGCCGTGATCACTGCCGAAAAAGGTCCAGTTGCCGCGACCCACGGCAATATCCCGGTTGGCCCGCTCCGTGGCGCCGTTATCAATTTCCAACTCGCCATCTTCCAGAAAGCGCGTGAGCGCTTGCCATTGATTCAAGCTATAGCGCACGGCCGCCCCAGCCGGACTTTTGGGCAGAAGCTGCTCTTGTAACTGCTGAAGATAGGTATGCAATCTCTTCAACAGCCGCGCCGAAACGCGCTGCCGCAAGGCGAATCTCTGTGGCGCGGAAAGTGAAAGCGCTTTGGCGCGCTCTTCCACCGCATACAGGCGTGCCATTAGATGTAAGGCCGGTCCCATGCTTTGCGGATCGGATTCCAGCGCCTTGAAAAAGTACCGGCGCGCATGCATCCAGCAGCCCACCTCGGTCATGCCCCGTGCACCTTTGAAAAAGGCGTCATAAACTGCGTAAGCATCCGCCTGCAAATATCCGTTGTATCCTTCCAGAAACTTCGCGGGACCGGCCCGCGAGCGCGTGGGCGTGTAATCGTACACAATTACCGGGTGATGCGCATCTCCCACGTAGGGCCAGATCCGTCCGATCCGTGCGAACGAAAGCTTGCGGTCCAGCACCTTCACGCCCGTGTCGTCCGTGCCGATGACCTTGGAGCGAAACAATTCTTTCTTCAGCAACTGGTACAGCGGAGCAAGCAGCTGGGCGCATTGCGCCAGCCAGCCGCCCATGGTTTTGCGCGAGATCTGAACTCCATGCCGCTCGAACATCTTCTCCTGCCGGTGCAGCGGCAGGTGATCGGCCCACTTGGCCACGATCACCTGCGCTAACAAGCTTGCTCCCGCCGTGCTCTTCTCGATCGGTTGCGGCGGCTTACGGGCGGTCTTCACCGTGCACTCACAGGCGTATTTCAGACACACATCCTGAATGACTTTCAAGGAGGCAGGAACGTATTCGTAACGTTCGCTGGTCTCTTCCGCCATCAGCCGCAGATCCTGACCGCAGGCAGCGCAATGCTTTTCCGATTCGACCAGGTCGTGTATGATCCGCTCCCGCTTCAAATGCTGCGCCAGCGGCTGGCGTCCGCGCGGTTTCTGGCGGGGCGGTTGGTCCGGCTGCCCGGCTGGCAGATGATGGTCGAGATCCTCATCATCGTCATCGTCGGCAGCAGACTCCTCTGCCGCCTGGCGTGCCTGCCAAGCCGCCTCGAACAGCGCCAGTTGCTCTTTGGACAACTGCTCGCTCTTCCGATGGCGCTGCGCCTCCAGCAGTTCGCGCAGCAGGCTCTGGTACTTGTGCTGTTCCGCAAAGGCGCGATCCAGTTGTTCGGCCAGATCGAGCACCATCTTCTGCAGCGCATTCGCATCCTGCGGCAGAGTGTTAGGATCGATCGGCACTAACTCGATTGTAAGGGCCGGCTGGCGGTTCTCAAAACAAAATCACGATGGCTTAAGCGGATTTTATACGGCGCGCACCCTCTTGCCCTCATAGCGCTTGCGACGTCTGGCCTGGCTCAGATCGATGCCGCTCAGCAGCGCCCCGAGCTCTGGCGCGGTAATCTCCCGCTGCCGCTCCTGTGGGCTGTCCACAGCCGGTAGGGCGTACGTGCCTTCTTCCAAACGCTTGCTCCATAACGCCAACCCATCCCGATCCCAATACAGGATCTTCACGCGGTCGCGCCGGCGGCTGGCGAAAACAAATAAGTGCCCGGCGTAGACGTCCAACTCCAGATAGTCCCGCACTAACGCATGCAGGCTGTCAAAACTCTTGCGCATGTCGCAGGCGCTCAGACACAAATAGACGCGCACGCTGGCCGGCAAATGGATCATGCCCGCAGCACTTCCAGCACCCGGCGCAGCAGCATCAGATCCGTGTCTGCGCCGATGCGCAGCCGCTCGCCCCGGCCCAGCACCAATTCCAACCCTGCTTCTCTCTTCGGCTCCCGCTCGGCAGGCGCTGTCTCTACCACGGCGAATCGCACCGGCTCCTGCTCGCGAAGCCGCTTGCGCCACACATAAAACGATTGCTCTACAATCCCGCGATCTTGGCAAAACTGCGGCACCGAAAGCTCGCTGCGCTCGTGCTGTGCAATTTGCTCACGCCAATATTCGCTTCGCTCGGCCTTCTTCTGCCCGGAAGTGGTGTCCCTCATGTCACCACTATGCGGCCGATCCAAGCGCTTCGCCAGCGCTGTTCACAAGACGCTTACAAAAAATCGGGGACTTCTGCCGGAGCAATCAGACCCATCAGGTATAAATCGAGATGCGAATAACCGGTCGCCGGAACATAGTAGTCGTCGTCAAGTTGCGTGTAAGTCCCGTCAAAGTTATCCTGCCAGACACCGCCACCCATGGCCGATGCCTCGACGGGCCTTTGATACGGGAATGGCGCAGGTGCTTGCAGTCCTCTTGCCCAGTGCGTAGGACCGAGAGGAATAATTTCGTTACCTACCTTTGCGGACACAAATGCCGACCAGCGATGGCCCATTTCGTGACCTATTTGCGATAAAGCATAGTTGTATGCGGGCATTCTGCCGTCGGGAGAACGTTCCCCGAGCTGATGATCGTAAAAGTCCACATCGCGTCGATTGCCCGTGTTCTCTCCGGCAGGCGGACGTTCCTT